>NZ_JBBWCB010000011.1:0-71825 GCF_039888995.1 Pseudomonas rossensis
CCTATCTAAAGGATGTTCTCACGCGCCTGCCGACGCAGCGGGCGAGTGAAATCGAGCAACTGCTTCCGCATAAGTGGCAGCCGGTTTAATCACGCAAGACGTGATGCCCGGACGCATACAAATCGGCCACACATTGCACCACAAAGGAGGCCAGCCAAGGATCCCAAGGAAACCGTCACATCACCCACAGAAGGCAGAACGAGTACTGCTCACCCAGCCTTCGTGTGCATCGTTTTGAAATCCCGGCCCGCCCTGATCAACGCCTGATCTGCACCGAGCGGTGCGCGCCATCCAAGAAGATTGCGGGCTTTACTGGAGTCTACAACCAGAGACCCACAGAGCTGTTCAAAGGCACCTCCCAACCCTGCAACGCGAGCCCCCCAACGCATCAATCCAAGCGGCATAGGCACGAGCGAGATCCGCTTACCCATTCCTTCCGCCAAGCGCTAGACAATCTGTGGTGTAGAAAGATCCACCCCATCAGAAATCAGGAATGTTTCGTTAGCGGCTGCTGGGTGCTCCACACACAGGGAAATGAAATCCACCAGATTCCCCAATGACACCATGCTGCGACGATTATCGACCGATGCAAGTGGCAACGGCAGACCGGTGGCAACCAGCTTCAATAGTCGCCGGAAGTTTCCAGGGGCGTTGCCAGCATATACAAGCGGTGGACGAACGATGACGAGCTCCATTTCAGTACCCTTCAGAAGGTTAAGCAGACCTTGTTCGGCCTCCCACTTGGATATCGCATAGTCCGCTTTAGGGGCAGGTATTGAGAACTCATCGAATGGCGTGTTTGTTGTGCTTGGTCCGTTCACGCCAATGGAGCTAATAAAAATGAAGCGCTTCACACCGGAGGCTAGTGCTTTTCGAGCCAGATTCAGTGTGAATTCAACATTGTCTGCGCGATAGAGATCGAGAGGCGAGCTCGAGGTTTCTTTCAATACGTGCGCGCGACCGGCAAGGTGGATCAGCGCGGTGACGCCTTCAGGAAAAGGCGCATCGGCCCAGGTTACGTTACTGTTGATTATGACTTGAGCTACTTCGCTCGGAACTTCCTGACTCTGACTGCGAACCAGCGCAGTGAGATCCGTATTCTTTTTTGCTATGAGTTGCTGTAGAAGCTCCTGCCCGATAAAGCCGGTAGCTCCGGTGATCAGTATCTTTTGTGAGGGAGTCAAGAATCCTGCTCCGAGAGTCGAAGGATTGAATTCATAGCGCCTATAATTCTGCGAGCTAATGACGTTTATGCGGGACGCATCAAAATTGGCACACAAAAAAGGGCGACCGAAGTCGCCCTTTTTCTATGGTCTGACAGAACTTAGTTCTGTTTTTCCATTTGTGCACGCAACAGGTCGCCCAGAGTGGTAGGACCAGCAGCGATGCTATCCGAAGGCTTGTCTTTCAAGCTCTGGATTGCTTCTTTCTCTTCAGCATCGTCTTTCGACTTGATGGAGAGCTGGATTACGCGGCTCTTGCGGTCAACGCTGATGATCTTGGCTTCTACTTCCTGGCCTTCTTTCAGAACGTTGCGCGCGTCTTCAACGCGGTCACGGCTGATTTCGGAGGCTTTCAGAGTCGCTTCGATATCGTCGGCCAGAGTGATGATGGCGCCTTTAGCGTCAACTTCTTTCACGATGCCTTTAACGATTGCGCCTTTGTCGTTCTCTTGAACGTACTCGGAGAACGGATCGCTTTCCAGTTGCTTGATACCCAGGGAGATGCGCTCGCGCTCTGGGTCAACCGACAGGATAACGGTGTCCAGCTCGTCGCCCTTCTTGAAGCGGCGAACGGCTTCTTCGCCCACTTCGTTCCAGGAGATGTCGGACAGGTGAACCAGACCGTCGATGCCGCCGTCCAGACCAATGAAGATACCGAAATCGGTGATCGACTTGATGGTGCCGGAGATTTTATCGCCCTTGTTGAACTGGCCAGAGAAATCTTCCCATGGGTTAGATTTGCACTGCTTGATGCCGAGGGAGATACGACGACGCTCTTCGTCGATGTCCAGAACCATAACTTCCACTTCGTCGCCGACTTGTACGACTTTCGAAGGGTGGATGTTCTTGTTGGTCCAGTCCATTTCAGAAACGTGTACCAGGCCTTCAACGCCTTCTTCCAGCTCAGCGAAGCAGCCGTAGTCGGTCAGGTTGGTTACACGAGCGGTAACGCGAGTGCTTTCTGGGTAACGGGCTTTGATAGCAACCCATGGATCTTCGCCCAGCTGCTTGAGGCCCAGGGAAACACGATTGCGTTCGCGATCGTACTTCAGAACCTTGACATCGATCTCGTCGCCAACGTTGACGATTTCGGAAGGATGCTTGATACGCTTCCAAGCCATGTCGGTAATGTGCAGCAGGCCATCGACGCCACCCAGATCGACGAATGCGCCGTAATCGGTGAGGTTCTTGACGATACCTTTGACTTGTTGGCCTTCCTGCAGGGATTCCAGCAGAGCTTCACGCTCAGCGGAGTTCTCGGCTTCGAGGACGCTACGACGGGAAACGACAACGTTGTTGCGTTTCTGGTCAAGCTTGATGACCTTGAATTCCAGCTCTTTGCCTTCCAGGTGCGTGGTGTCGCGCACTGGACGAACGTCAACCAGAGAACCTGGCAGGAACGCACGGATGCCGTTAACGTCGACAGTGAAGCCGCCTTTAACCTTACCGTTGATAACGCCCTTGACCACTTCTTCGGCTGCGAAGGCTGCTTCCAGAACAATCCAGCATTCAGCGCGCTTGGCTTTTTCACGGGACAGCTTGGTTTCACCAAAGCCGTCTTCAACCGAGTCCAGAGCAACGTGAACTTCGTCACCGACGTTGATAGTCAGTTCGCCAGCATCGTTGTAGAACTGCTCAAGCGGGATGAGTGCTTCAGACTTCAGGCCAGCGTGAACGGTTACCCAGCGAGCCTGGTAATCGATATCAACGATAACACCGGTGATGATGGAGCCTGCCTGAAGGTTCAGGGTTTTTAGGCTTTCTTCAAAGAGTTCCGCAAAGCTTTCGCTCATTTTAATTCCTGTTGAATAAGGGCGAAGGATACGCCCATCTCCACGTCCCAGACGACGTGGGTTATGTTCATTAGAAGAAACACCGCAAGACTATGACTGGTCCCCTACGGAGTTTCTTGGTCACCCGACGATATCGCGAATGGCGATCTCGCTCATGATGCGTTCCAGCACCTGATCGATGGATAATTCCGTGGAATCCAGCTGTATGGCGTCAGCCGCCGGCTTGAGCGGGGCTACCGCTCGCTGGGTGTCACGCTCATCGCGGACACGTATCTCATCTAGCAGACTCGACAGACTAACACCATCGACTTTGCCCTTCAACTGCAAGTATCGACGGCGCGCACGCTCCTCGGCACTGGCAGTGAGGAATATCTTCAGCGGTGCATCCGGGAAAACCACCGTGCCCATGTCGCGACCATCGGCCACCAGACCCGGAGCCTCCTGAAACGCCCGCTGGCGCTGGAGCAGCGCATCACGCACTGCCGGCAGTGCAGCGACCTGGGAAGCCCAGGCGCCAACTTGTTCGTTGCGCAAATCATCAGTGACATCGTCACCTTCGAGAATGATCCGCTGCGGATGACCTTCGGTCGCACCGACGAATTGCACGTCCAGATGAGCGGCCAGCAGCTTCAGCGACTCTTCATTGGTCAGATCGACGCCATGATTACGCGCGGCGAATGCCAGCAGACGGTACAGCGCACCGGAATCCAGCAGGCACCAGCCCAGGCGCTTGGCCAGAATCCCGGCAATAGTGCCTTTGCCCGAACCGCTAGGCCCGTCGATGGTGATGACCGGTGGCTTGATAATCACGACTGAGCCTCTTGTGCAACACGAATACCGACCTGCGCACACAGCGCGAGGAAGTTCGGGAACGACGTCGCGACGTTGGCACAGTCATGAATGCGGATCGGTGCAGTGGCGCGCAGCGAAGCGACGCTGAAGGCCATGGCAATCCGGTGATCGCCGTGACCGTGCACTTCGCCGCCGCCGATCTGGCCGCCGTCGATGATGATGCCGTCCGGGGTCGGTTCGCATTTGACGCCAAGTGCCAGCAAGCCATCCGCCATGACCTGAATCCGGTCCGACTCTTTAACCCGCAGCTCTTCGGCGCCGCGTAGGATGGTGCGCCCTTCGGCACAGGCCGCGGCCACGAACAGCACCGGGAATTCGTCGATGGCCAGCGGAACCAGCGCTTCGGGAATCTCGATACCTTTGAGTTTAGCTGCACGTACGCGCAGGTCCGCAACCGGCTCACCGCCGACTTCACGCTGGTTTTCCAGAGTGATATCAGCACCCATCAGACGCAGAATATCGATCACACCGGTACGGGTCGGGTTGATGCCTACGTGCTCAAGCACCAGCTCAGAACCTTCGGCGATCGACGCGGCCACCAGGAAGAACGCGGAAGACGAGATGTCGCCCGGCACTTCAATGTGGGTCGCGGTCAGTTTGTGGCCGGACTCGACCGACGCGGTCGCACCGTTGACGGAGACCGGGTAGCCGAAGCCACGCAGCATGCGCTCGGTGTGGTCGCGGGTTGGAGCCGGTTCAGTGACGGTGGTTTTGCCTTCGGCGTACAAACCCGCCAGCAGCAGGCAGGATTTAACCTGGGCACTGGCCATCGGCATGGTGTAGGTCAGGCCTTTGAGCTTGTTGCCGCCGCGAATGGTCATCGGTGGACGACCTTCAGCAGCGGTCTCGATCACGGCGCCCATTTCACGCAGCGGATTGGCCACGCGATTCATCGGCCGCTTGGACAGCGAAGCATCGCCCGTCAGCGTGCTGTCGAAGTTCTGCGCAGCCAACAGGCCAGACAGCAGACGCATCGACGTGCCGGAGTTGCCCAGGTAGATCGGGCCCGGCGCGGGCTTCAAGCCATGCAGGCCGACGCCGTGAATGGTCACGCGACCGTGGTGCGGACCTTCGATCACGACGCCCATGTCGCGGAAGGCTTGCAAGGTTGCCAGGGCGTCTTCGCCCTCGAGGAAACCTTCCACTTCGGTGACACCTTCAGCCAGGGAGCCGAGCATGATCGAACGGTGGGAAATCGATTTGTCGCCCGGTACTCGAATCCGCCCAGTCAGGCGGCCACCAGGTTGTGCCAGGAAAATCAGGTCGTTGGAATTC
The DNA here is from genome assembly GCF_039888995.1 of Pseudomonas rossensis. Lineage (NCBI taxonomy): Bacteria > Pseudomonadati > Pseudomonadota > Gammaproteobacteria > Pseudomonadales > Pseudomonadaceae > Pseudomonas > Pseudomonas rossensis. The sequence goes on from NZ_JBBWCB010000011.1 coordinate 5,144, forward strand.
ATAGCGTCCACATAAGCCCGGCGGGCCAGGATTTTACTGAAATGTTCGCGGGCAACCCGGGCGCGAGTGAAAACGCCCAACAATTGGTGCCCATCCCCTGCATCGACCGCGTCGCGCAAGGCGTCGAGATCGCTGCGAAATGTATCGAGTGTGCGCAGGACAGCTTCGCGGTTGGCGAGGAAGATGTCGTGCCACATGACCGGGTCGCTACCCGCGATTCTTGTGAAATCGCGGAAACCGCCCGCAGCGTAACGGAAGATCTCAAGGTTTTCATTGCGCTTGGCCAACGAATCGACCAAACCGAACGCCAACAAGTGCGGCAAATGGCTGGTCGCCGCCCACACTTCGTCATGACGCTCGACCTGCATGTGCTCGACATCGGCGCCCAATTCGCGCCACAACCGGTCGACCACTGCCAGGGCTGCCGGATCGGTTTGATCCAGCGGCGTCAGAATCACTTTATGGCGACGGAACAGTTCGGCGTTGGAGGCTTCCACCCCGCTCTGCTCGGAGCCGGCAATCGGATGCCCCGGCACGAAACGCGCCGGCATGCCGCCAAACGCTTCGGTTGCCGCCCGCACCACATTGCCTTTGGCGCTGCCAACGTCGGTCAGAATTGCTTGCCCCAGGTCCATGCCGGCCAATTGGCCGAGCATTTTTTCCATGGCGAGGATCGGTACGGCCAGCTGAATCACGTCGGCGCCCTGGCATGCAGCGGCCAGGTCTTCTTCGCAGCGATCCACCACACCCAACTCAACCGCCAGTTTGCGCGACTGCGGGTCGAGATCGACCCCGACCACTTCGCGGCACAGGCCGCTTTCACGCAAACCCTTGGCAAACGAACCGCCGATCAGCCCCAGACCGACCACCACCAGGCGACCGATAATAGGTTCAGCAGATTGCAGTGCAGTGACATCAACCACAAGCCAGAACCTTGGTCAGCGCTTCGAGGAAGCGGCTGTTTTCCGCCGGCAAACCGATGGTGATGCGCAAGTGGTTCGGCATGCCGTAATTGGCCACCGGACGTACGATCACGCCTTCGCGCAGCAAGCCCTGGAAGACCGGCGTCGCAACACGGCCCAGATCGACGCAGATGAAGTTGCCCTTGGACGGAATCCAGATCAACCCCAGCTCACGGAAACCCGCTTCCAGCTGCTGCATGCCAGACTCGTTCAGGCGACGGCTTTCAGCCAGGTAATCGGTGTCTTGCAGCGCAGCGCACGCAGCGGCCAGGGCCAGGCTGTTGACGTTGAACGGCTGACGCACTCGGTTCAGCACATCCGCAACCACCGCCGTGGACAAGCCATAGCCGACCCGCAATGCCGCCAAGCCATAAGCCTTGGAGAATGTGCGCGAAACCAACAGGTTCGGGTAGGCCGCCAGATAGTCCAGGCCATCCGGCAAGTCGCTGCCTTCTGCGTATTCGATATAAGCCTCGTCCAGCACCACCAGCACGTGTTCCGGTACGTCCTGCAGGAATTCGTCCAGCGCCTCGGCGCCGAACCAGGTCCCGGTCGGGTTGTTCGGGTTGGCGATGAACACCACGCGGGTATCAGCATCGATCGCGGCCAGCATGGCCGACAGATCATGACCCCAGTCTTTGGCCGGGATCACTTTGGCCTGGGCGCCAACGGCTTGGGTGACGATCGGATAGACCGCAAACGCGTGCTCGCTGAACACGGCGTTCAGACCCGGCGCCAGATAGGCACGGGCGACCAGTTCCAGAATGTCGTTGGAACCGTTGCCCAGCGTCACCTGATTGAGCTCGACGCGGCACTGATCGGCCAGCAAGGTCTTGAGCGCAAAACCGTTGCCGTCCGGATAACGGGTCAGCTCGGCCAATTCTTCGCGAATCGCCGCCAGAGCCTTGGGGCTGGCGCCCAACGGGTTTTCGTTGCTGGCCAGTTTGACGATGCTGGCCGGATCGATGTTCAGCTCGCGCGCCAGTTCGTCCACGGGCTTGCCCGGAACGTAAGGCGAAAGTTGTTGCACGCCCGGCTGTGCCAGAGCGAGGAAGTCACCACTCATTTGCTACCGCCCTTAGAGAACTGCTTTCGGGTAGGAACCCAGCACTTTGAGTGCCACTGCTTCCTGACTGATCTTTTCCAACACACCTTTGACCAGTGGGTCGCGGTGGTGGCCGACGAAGTCGATGAAGAACACGTAGGTCCATTTACCGCTGCGCGACGGACGCGTCTCGATGCGCGTCAGGTCGATGCCGTTGTCGTGGAACGGCACCAGCAACTCGTGAAGTGCGCCAGGCTTGTTGCTCATGGAGACGATGATCGAAGTCTTGTCGTCGCCGGTCGGCGGCACTTCCTGGCTGCCGATCATCAGGAACCGCGTGGAGTTGTCCGGACGATCCTCGATTTTCTCGGCCAGACGGGTCAGCCCGTACAAGCCTGCGGCCATGTCGCCGGCAATCGCCGCCGAGTTCCACTCACCCTTGACCCGCTTGGCCGCTTCGGCGTTGCTGGACACCGCTACGCGCTCGACATTCGGGTAATGCGCGTCCAGCCACTTGCGGCACTGGGCCAGGGACTGGGCGTGGGAATAGATACGGCTGATGCTGTCGGTCTTGGTGTTCTCACCGACCAACAGGTGGTGGTGAATCCGCAGCTCGACTTCGCCACAGATCACCATGTCGTGTTCGAGGAAGCTGTCGAGGGTGTGGTTGACCGCGCCTTCGGTGGAGTTTTCCACCGGGACCACGCCAAAGTTCACCGCACCGGCCGCCACTTCACGGAACACTTCGTCGATCGCTGCCATTGGCTTGCTGATCACCGCGTGGCCGAAGTGCTTCATGGCCGCCGCTTGGGTGAAGGTGCCTTCAGGGCCGAGGTATGCCACTTTCAGCGGCTGCTCGAGGGCCAGGCACGAGGACATGATTTCGCGGAACAACCGCGCCATCTCTTCGTTGCCCAGCGGCCCCTGGTTGCGCTCCATGACACGCTTGAGCACCTGAGCTTCACGCTCAGGACGATAGAACACCGGCACTTCGCCTTCGGCCAGCGAGGCCATCTTTACTCGCGCAACTTCCTGGGCGCAGCGTGCGCGCTCACTGATCAGTTCCAGGACTTTCTCGTCCAGGGCATCAATGCGCAGGCGCAGTGCCTTGAGTTCTTGCTCAGACATTAGCCGTGTTCCTTCTCGAACTCTGCCATGTACGAAATCAGTGCGTTGACCGCAACGATGTCGACGGCGTTATAGATGGAGGCACGCATGCCGCCCACGGAACGGTGACCCTTGAGGTTCAACAGGCCACGCTCTTCGGCACCGACCAGGAATGGCTTGTCGAGACGGTCGTCAGCCAGGCGGAACGGCACGTTCATCCACGAGCGATCCGACTTGTTGATCGGGTTGCTGTACAAGCCGCTGGCGTCGATGAAGTCGTACAGCGTGCGCTGTTTAACTTCGTTGAGCTTGCCGATGGCTTCAACACCACCCTGCTCTTTCAGCCACTCGAATACCAGACCCGAGAGGTACCAGGCCAGGGTTGGCGGGGTGTTGTACATCGAGCCGTTGTCGGCGGCGACCTTGTAGTTGAGCATGGTCGGGCACAGGGAACGGGCGTGACCCAGCAGGTCTTCGCGAACGATGTTGACGACGATGCCGCTCGGGCCGATGTTTTTCTGGGCACCGGCGTAGATCATGCCAAAGCGCGAAACATCGATCGGACGCGAGAGAATGTCGGAAGACATGTCGGCCACCAGCGGAACATCACCGGTTTCCGGGACCCAGTTGAATTCCAGGCCGCCGATGGTTTCGTTCGGCGCGTAGTGAACGTAGGCCGCGTCTTTCGACAGGTTCCATTCGTTCTGACCGGGAATAGCGAAATAGTCGTAAGGCTTGGCGGTAGCGGCAACGTTGACGTTTCCGTAGCGCGAAGCTTCTTCGATGGCTTTCTGCGACCAGATACCGGTGTCGATATAGTCGGCCGTGCCGCTTTCCGGCAACAGGTTCAGAGGAATCTGAGCAAATTGCTGGCTGGCGCCACCTTGCAGAAACAGCACTTTGTAGTTCGAGGGGATATTCAGCAGATCACGCAGATCCTGCTCGGCCTTGGTGGCGATGGACACGAACTCATCACTGCGATGGCTCATTTCCATGACCGACAGGCCCTTGCCGTGCCAATCAAGGAGTTCACCCTGGGCGCGCTGCAGGACAGCTTCGGGAAGTGCCGCAGGACCGGCACAGAAGTTATAGGCTCTCTTGCTCACATCCAATCTCGCTCTGATTTGGTGGTATCACGCAATAAATCACAACATCAATCGACCCCGATCTCGGTTGAAGCAAGTTTTTGTGGGAGCTGGCTTGCCTGCGATTGCATCACCGCGGTACGCAAGACACACCGCGGTGCCTGCATCGCGGGCAAGCCCGGCTCCCACAAAAGCCCTTCCACACAGGATCTTCGTGGGTGTCGATATTTTCAACCGGGACAAACAACAAGGGGGCGAATTCTCATCCGCCCCCTGTCTGTCCGCTTACTCCTGCGGTTCTTCGTCGGCTGCGGCGTCGAGTTGCTGATCTTCGACAACGTCGTCAATCACGACTTCGCCGTCGAACACTGCACCCTCTTCACCTTCTTCCAGCTCTTCACCTTCGACTTCCGACGGCTCCTGAACCCGCTCCAGACCTACCAGCGTTTCATCGCTGGCCAGTTTGATGAGTGTCACGCCCTGGGTGTTACGACCCAGGCTGGAAACTTCGTCGACACGGGTACGAACCAAAGTGCCCTGGTCGGAAATCAGCATGATTTCCTCACCATCGAGCACCTGGACTGCACCGACCAGACGGCCGTTACGGTCGTTGCTGACCATGGCGATAACGCCCTGACCGCCACGTTTGTACTCAGGGAACTCGGTGATCGCCGTGCGCTTGCCGAAACCACGGGCCGAAGCGGTGAGGATCTGGCTGCCTTCTTCCGGGATCAGCATGGAAATCAGCTTCTGGCCTTCCGGCAGACGCATGCCGCGGACACCGCGAGCGGTTCGGCCCATGGCGCGAACGTCGGTTTCCTTGAAGCGAGTGACCTTGCCGCCGTCGGAGAACAGCATGACTTCGCGCTCGCCATCGGTAATGGCGGCAGAAATCAGTACGTCACCTTCATCCAGCTCCAGCGCGATCAGACCGACGCTGCGTTGACGGCTGAAGGATTCCAGCGGGGTCTTCTTCACGGTGCCTTTGGCAGTGGCCATGAAGATGAAGTGACCTTCGGTGTATTCGTCGACCGGCAGCATGGTGGTGATGTATTCATCACTGTCCAGCGGCAGCAGGTTGACCAGCGGACGACCACGGGCAGCGCGGGACGCTTCCGGGATTTCGTAGGTTTTCAGCCAGTACACTTTGCCTTTGCTGGAGAACAGCAGCAGCGTGGTGTGGCTGTTGGCGACCAGCAGGTGTGCGATGTAGTCCTCATCCTTCACGCCAGTAGCCGATTTGCCTTTACCGCCACGACGCTGAGCCTGGTACGCAGCCAATGGCTGGGTCTTGGCGTAGCCACCGTGGGAAATGGTCACGACGCGTTCTTCTTCCGGGATCATGTCACCCAGGGTCAGGTCGAGACGGGCATCGAGAATCTCGGTGCGGCGCACGTCGCCGTATTCGGCGCGGATCACTTCCAGTTCTTCGCGGATCACTTCCATCAGGCGCGTGGCGCTGCTGAGGATGCGGATCAGCTCGCCGATCTGGTTGAGGATCTCTTGATACTCGGCCAGCAGCTTTTCGTGTTCCAGGCCGGTCAGGCGGTGCAGACGCAGTTCCAGAATGGCTTGCGCCTGTTCCGGCGACAGGAAGTACTTGCCTTCGCGCAGACCGTATTGCGGGTCCAGGGTCTCTGGACGGCAAGAGTCAGCGCCGGCACGCTCAACCATCGCGACCACGGCGGAAGATTCCCACGCAGTCTTGATCAGCGCTTCCTTGGCTTCCGACGGCGTTGGCGAGGCTTTGATCAGGGCGATGACCGGGTCGATGTTCGACAGGGCAACCGCTTGACCTTCCAGAATGTGACCCCGTTCGCGCGCTTTACGCAGTTCGAACACGGTACGGCGGGTAACGACTTCGCGACGGTGACGAACGAAGGCTTCCAGCAGGTCCTTGAGGTTCAGGATCCGCGGACGGCCGTCGATCAGCGCGACGATGTTGATACCGAACACAGCTTGCAGCTGGGTCTGGGCGTAGAGGTTGTTGAGGATCACCTCAGGCACTTCGCCGCGACGCAGTTCGATCACGACGCGCATACCGTCCTTGTCGGACTCGTCGCGCAGTTCGGTGATGCCTTCGAGCTTCTTCTCTTTTACCAGCTCGGCGATCTTCTCGATCAGACGAGCCTTGTTCAGCTGGTAAGGGAGTTCGGTGATGACGATCTGCTGACGGCCACCGACCTTGTCGATATCTTCGATCATCGAGCGGGCGCGCATGTAAATGCGGCCGCGACCGGTGCGGTAGGCTTCGATGATGCCGGCGCGACCGTTGATGATCGCGGCGGTCGGGAAGTCCGGACCGGGGATGTATTGCATCAGCTCATCGATGGTCAACTCAGGGTTGTCGATGAGTGCCAGGCAACCGTCGATGACTTCACCGAGGTTGTGCGGCGGGATGTTGGTCGCCATGCCCACGGCGATACCGCTGGAGCCGTTGACCAACAGGTTGGGAATACGGGTCGGCATGACCGCCGGGATCATTTCGGTGCCGTCGTAGTTCGGCACCCAGTCCACGGTTTCTTTGTGCAGGTCAGCCAGCAGCTCGTGCGCCAGCTTGGTCATGCGCACTTCGGTGTATCGCATGGCGGCGGCGTTGTCGCCGTCCACGGAACCGAAGTTGCCTTGACCGTCTACCAGCAGGTAGCGCAGCGAGAATGGCTGCGCCATCCGAACGATGGTGTCGTACACCGCGGTATCACCGTGAGGGTGATACTTACCGATCACGTCACCGACAACACGGGCAGATTTCTTGTACGGCTTGTTGAAGTCGTTGCCCAGCTCGCTCATCGCGAACAGCACACGCCGGTGCACGGGCTTCAAGCCATCGCGCGCATCCGGCAGCGCCCGCCCGACAATTACGCTCATCGCGTAGTCGAGGTAGGACTGCTTCAGCTCGTCTTCGATATTGACCGGGAGGATTTCTTTGGCCAGTTCGCCCATGAGAAGCCTGATTCCTTTTTCTGGTGAAACTTCGTCACATCCATATGGGACGAACGAAGCTCGCCGCTGCAGGCTGAGTGCCATGCACCGACTTACGACAAATCAACGAGTTATGCCATGGATCTGCGCAGTAAAGGCAGCCACATCGGGCTACCTTGGAAACCGCCGGATGTTATCACAAGAGCCGCCACGCACCTATCCCCCTGATGCGCATGGAGCATAGTTAGTTGACCGGTGACAGGCTTGAAGGGGACGAGAGAGGCTTAGAGGGTTGCCGAATACAGAATTCAAGCTGATTTGTTGACTTTGCGGGCCCTATCGCGAGCAAGCTCGCTCCCACACTGATCGTATCTAACTGAAGATCTCGGTCAAATGTGGGAGCGAGCTTGCTCGCGATAGCGTCTCATCAGACACCAGATATCTTTAATGCAGACGCTTGCGACACATCAACTGCGCCATTTTCGCGGTGTCCGGGCGCTCGACGATGCCTTTTTCGGTGACGATCGCATCGATCAAATCCGCCGGGGTCACGTCGAACACCGGGTTGAACGCATCGACATCCGCCCCGACCCGCTTGCCGCCGACTTCCAGCAACTCGCGACCATCGCGTTCTTCAATCGGGATGTCATCACCGCTGGCCAGGTTCATGTCGATGGTCGAACTCGGCGCCACCACCATGAAACGCACGCCGTGGTGCATGGCGTTCACCGCCAGTTGATAGGTGCCGATCTTGTTGGCCACGTCGCCATTGGCGGTGATCCGGTCAGCGCCGACGATTACCCAGGTAATGCCCTTGGTCTTCATGATGTGGGCGGCGGCGGAGTCGGCATTGAGCGTCACGGGAATGCCTTCGTTGGCCAGCTCCCATGCAGTCAGCCGCGAACCTTGCAGCCATGGACGGGTTTCGTCGGCATAGACGCGCTCGACCATGCCTTCAATGAAAGCGCCACGAATGACGCCAAGTGCCGTGCCAAAGCCGCCGGTGGCCAGAGCGCCGGTGTTGCAGTGGGTCAGAATCGCCTGGGCGTTGCCCTGGTGCTTGCGAATCAGTTCCACGCCCAGTTGCGCCATGGTCAGGTTGGCTTCGCGATCACTCTCGTGAATGGCGATAGCCTCCGCCTCCAGCACCGCCAGCGGATCGGCGTGATGCTTCAGACGCTCAAGCCGGTCGCGCATGCGGCCCAGGGCCCAGAACAGGTTGACCGCGGTCGGACGAGAATCGGCGAGCAGCGCGAAATCCTCTTCCAGCGCCGCCTGCCAGTCACCGCCCTCGGCAAACCGCGCGCGGGCCGCCAGCACAACACCATAGGCGGCACTGATGCCAATCGCCGGCGCGCCGCGCACCACCATCGAACGAATGGCCTCGGCCACGCCAGCAGCGCTGGTGTAGGCGATCCAGGTTTCCTCGAACGGCAAAATACGCTGATCCAGCAGGTAAAGGGCGCCATCACGCCAATCGATGGCCTTCACCTTCTCCGCAGCCAACAGTCGATCGCGCATCCCTCACCCCGCACTCATGAACAAAAGCCGTCGATTATAGCGATCCCCCTGCGAAGACGCTCGGGTATACTTCGCCATCCTTTACAAAAGCTCTGGAACCGACTCTCGATGCCGAACACTGCCGCTGCGCTCGACTTGCTATTGCTGCCGACCTGGCTGGTACCCGTCGAACCCGCTGGCGTTGTCCTCAAAGAGCACGCCCTGGGCATCCGCGACGGACGCATCGTATTCATTGGCCCACGTTCGGCTGCGCTGAAGCTTGACGCAACCGAAGTCCGCGAACTGCCGGACATGTTGCTCTGCCCTGGCTTGATCAATGCCCACGGGCATGCGGCGATGACACTGTTCCGTGGCCTGGCCGATGATCTGCCCCTGATGACCTGGCTGGAAAACCACATCTGGCCGGCCGAAGCCAAGTGGGTCGATGAAGCTTTCGTACGTGATGGCACTGACCTGGCGATCGCCGAGCAGATCAAAGGTGGCATCACCTGCTTCTCTGACATGTATTTCTTCTCGAAGGTTGCCAGCGAGCGCGTCCATAACAGCGGCATTCGCGCGCAAATCGCCATTCCGATCCTCGATTTCCCGATTCCGGGCGCCAGCACGGCGGATGAAGCCATTCGTCAGGGCGTCGAACTGTTCAACGATCTCAAGCACCACGAGCGTATCAAAGTCACCTTCGGCCCCCATGCACCCTACACCGTGGGCGACGAGAACCTGGAGAAAATCCGGGTGATCGCCGAAGAACTGGACGCCTCGATCCATATGCACGTGCATGAAACGGCTTATGAAGTGCAGCAGTCCGTCGAGCAGCGCGGCGAACGCCCATTGGCCCGACTTGGGCGCCTGGGTTTGTTGGGGCCGCGCTTCCAGGCCGTCCACATGACTCAGATCAGCGACGAAGACCTGGTGTTGCTGGTAGAAAGCAACACCAACGTGATTCATTGCCCGGAATCCAACCTGAAGCTGGCCAGCGGGTTCTGCCCGGTGGAGCGCTTGTGGCAGGCTGGCGTCAATGTGGCGGTCGGCACCGATGGCTCGGCCAGCAACAACGACCTGGACCTGCTCGGCGAAACCCGCACCGCCGCCTTGCTGGCCAAAGCCGTCGCCGGCTCGGCCACTGCGCTGGATGCCCATCGCGCCCTGCGCATGGCCACGCTCAACGGTGCCCGTGCGCTGGGGATAGAGGCTGACGTCGGTTCGCTGGAAGTCGGCAAAGCAGCGGACATCGTCGCGTTCGACCTCTCCGGCCTGGCGCAGCAACCGGTCTATGACCCGGTTTCGCAGCTTATATATGCCACCGGCCGTGATTGCGTGAAACACCTTTGGGTCGCCGGCAAGCAACTGCTCGACGACCGCCGCCTGACTCGTCTGGATGAAGAACAGCTCTGCGCCACCGCCAAGGCCTGGGGCCAACGCATCAGCGGCCATACCGAATCGTAAGCACCCCGGACTACCCGCCGGGGCAACAGGATTTTTCAAGTTTTAGAGGACTTAACCATGAGCAACGTCGACTACGCCGAAATCGCCAAATTCGAAGCCCTGGCCCATCGCTGGTGGGACCGCGAAAGCGAGTTCAAACCGCTGCACGACATCAACCCGCTGCGGGTCAACTGGATTGACGAGCGGGTCAACCTGGCCGGCAAGAAAGTCCTCGACGTCGGTTGCGGCGGCGGCATCCTCAGCGAAGCCATGGCCCAGCGCGGCGCCACCGTGATGGGCATCGACATGGGCGAAGCGCCGTTGGCGGTCGCGCAACTGCATCAACTGGAATCCGGCGTGAGCGTCGAATACCGGCAGATCACCGCCGAAGCCCTGGCTGAAGAAATGCCCGAGCAGTTCGACGTGGTCACGTGCCTGGAAATGCTCGAGCACGTGCCGGACCCGTCTTCGGTGATCCGCGCTTGCTTCCGCATGGTCAAGCCCGGCGGCCAGGTGTTCTTCTCCACCATCAACCGCAACCCGAAGGCGTACCTGTTCGCCATCGTCGGCGCGGAATACATCATGAAGCTGCTGCCTCGCGGCACCCACGATTTCAAGAAATTCATTCGCCCGTCCGAGCTGGGTGCCTGGAGCCGCATGGCCGGCCTGACCGTCAAGGACATCATCGGCCTGACCTACAACCCGCTGACCAAGCACTACAAACTGGCCTCCGACGTGGACGTCAACTACATGATCCAGACCCTGCGGGAGGAGTAAGCCGATGCGTATCAGAGCAGTTCTTTTCGACATGGACGGCACCCTGCTCGACACCGCGCCGGACTTCATTGCGATCTGTCAGGCGATGCGTGCCGACCGCGGCCTGCCGCCAATGAACGACAAACACATTCGCGACGAAATTTCCGGTGGCGCCAAGGCGATGGTCGCCGTGACCTTCTCCATGGACCCGGAATCACCGGGTTTCGAGGAATTGCGCCTGGAGTTCCTGGAGCGTTACCTCGCCGGTTGCGCGGTTCACAGCAAACTCTTCGACGGCATGGGCGAACTGCTGGCCGACATCGAGAAGGCCAACCTGATCTGGGGCGTGGTCACCAACAAGCCGCTGCGGTTCGCTGAACCGATCATGCAACAGCTTGGCCTGGCCGAGCGCTCGGCGCTGTTGATCTGCCCGGACCATGTGAAGAACAGCAAACCGGACCCCGAGCCGTTGATCCTGGCGTGCAAGATGCTCGACCTGGACCCGGCCAGCGTGCTGTTTGTGGGTGATGACTTGCGTGATATCGAATCCGGTCGCGATGCCGGCACCAAGACGGCCGCCGTGACCTATGGCTACATTCATCCAGACGATAACCCGCGGCATTGGGGCGCGGATGTGGTGGTCGATCATCCGCTGGAGTTGCGCAAGGTGCTGGATAGCGCGCTGTGTGGGTGCTGAAAATCGATTTCAAGCTTCGGGTATGTGGCGTGAATGCTGACGCCTTCGCGGGCAAGCCCGCTCCCACAGGGTTCTGGTGGCGAATACAAATTGTGTAAACACCCTCGACTCTTGTGGGAGCGGGCTTGCCCGCGATTGGCCGCGCCGCGATCTGTCTTCTGTTTTTGTGAGGTTTCTTATGTTTGATTATTCCGCCCGCCCAGAATTGCTCAAGGACCGGGTCATTCTGGTCACCGGCGCTGGCCGTGGCATCGGCGCTGCCGCCGCAAAAACCTTCGCCGCACACGGCGCCACCGTGCTGCTGCTGGGCAAGACCGAAGCCAACCTGATTCAGATCTACGACGAAATCGAAGCCGCCGGCCATCCACAACCGGCCGTGATCCCGTTCAACCTGGAAACCGCCCTGCCCCATCAATACGATGAGCTGGCAGCGATGATCGAAACCGAATTCGGCCATCTCGACGGTTTGCTGCACAACGCGTCGATCATTGGCCCGCGTACGCCGATCGAGCAGCTGTCCGGCGAAAACTTCATGCGGGTCATGAAAGTCAACGTCAACGCCATGTTCATGCTCACCAGCACCCTGTTGCCGCTGCTCAAGCTGTCCCAGGACGCTTCGGTGGTGTTCACCTCCAGCAGCGTCGGCCGCAAGGGTCGTGCGTATTGGGGTGCTTACGGCGTGTCCAAGTTCGCCACCGAAGGTTTGATGCAAACCCTGGCCGACGAAGTCGACACCGTGGCACCGGTGCGTTCCAACAGCATCAACCCGGGCGCCACCCGCACCAGCATGCGCGCCCAGGCTTATCCCGGTGAAAACCCGCTGAACAACCCGACGCCCGAGGAGATCATGCCGGTCTACCTCTACCTGATGGGTCCGGACAGCACCGGCATCAACGGCCAGGCGTTCAACGCTCAGTAACGCCTGCGCATTGCTTTTGTGCTGCGACGGCTTCCCGTCGCGGCACTCAAAGTGCGCCACAACCACACTGATGCAAGTCAAACAACTGTCACCGCGTTCGGAAAAATTTTTTAAACAACTATCAACCTATTGATTTATAACGCTTTATATTCGACTGAACTGAATGGCACGACTTTCGCTCTAAATTTGCTCAGACACGCAGTGTGAAAGCAATCGGGCGGACGCCATATGAAATCACCTTCCCAGACCAACGCAATTGACTTCGATGTTGCCAAATTGCAACGCCTGGGTCTTGGTCAGCAGCCTCCCCTTCGGGAGCGGCCTGTCAACGTCGCGCAACTGCGCCAGAAGCTGAGCCTGCAGCTGCAAACCAGTCTTGAGCCGCAACGCATTCTCGGGCTCTTCTTTCGTGAAATTCAGCGACTTGTACCGCTCGACACCTTGATCTATCAGCACAAGGCCAGCGACTTGCGCCTGGAGTTCGGCCAGCGCGGCCATCATTCGATCAGCTACAGCCTCAGCCATGAAGGCGAGCACCTGGGTGACTTGGTATTCCGCCGCAATCAGCGGTTCAGTGAACAGGAACAGTGCAACCTTGAGTCGCTGCTGTCCGCATTGATGTATCCGATGCGCAATGCCCTGCTCTACCGCGCCGCCACCCAAAGCGCCTTGCGCGATCCGCTCACGGACACCGGCAACCGCATCGCCATGGATCAGACCCTGCAACGGGAAATCGAGATGGCGCGTCGGCATCTGCAACCCTTGTCGCTGCTGATGCTGGACATCGATCACTTCAAACACATCAACGACAACCACGGACACAGCGCCGGCGATGACGTGCTCAAGGCCGTCGCAGCCTCGATCAAAAGCCAATTGCGCAACGTGGACATGGTTTTCCGGTTTGGTGGCGAGGAGTTCCTGATCCTGCTGTCCAACACGAGTCGTGAGGCGGCAGCCATGGTTGGCGAACGGCTACGATTTGCAGTGCAGGCAGAGGAATACTCGGCCGACGGCCATGCGATCGAGCTGACGGTCAGCCTTGGCTGCTCGACGCTATTGCCCGGCGAGTCTGCCGAGAGCCTGTTGCGACGGGCCGACAGTGCGTTGTATGTGGCCAAGCGCGAGGGACGTAACCGGTTGGCGATGGCGGGCTAACATCCGCCAGAGCGGGCTCGCTGGTGCAGCGGCCCGCAACGAAAGGAATTAGCGCACAGCGCCGCGCAATTCCCCCACCAACCCTTGCAACCGGGCTGGTTCTGCCACTTCAACCGACACCGCAGGCCCTGCCACCAGCGTCACCCGTGACCACAACCGGCGAAACACGCCCTTTTGCGGATCGCGGCTGAAGAAGCTCCCCCACAAACCCTGCAATGCCAACGGAATCACCGGCACCGGCGTCTCTTCGAGAATCCGCTTCAGCCCACCCTTGAACTCGTTGATCTCGCCATCGGCGGTCAATTTGCCCTCAGGGAAAATGCACACCAACTCGCCGTCCTTCAGATACTGAGCAATGCGCGTGAACGCGTTTTCGTAGATCTGAATGTCTTCCTGACGCCCCGCGATCGGAATGGTCCCGGCCGTGCGGAAGATGAAGTTCAGCACTGGCAAGTTGTAGATCTTGTAATACATCACAAAGCGAATCGGCCGACGCACCGCGCCGCCAATCAGCAAGGCATCGACGAAGGACACGTGATTACACACCAGCAACGCCGCGCCTTCATCGGGAATCAGCTGCAGATTGCGATGTTCCACGCGGTACATGGAATGGCTGAGCAGCCAGATCATGAAGCGCATGCTGAACTCGGGGACGATGCTGAAGATGTAGGCGTTGACGCCGATGTTCAGCAGCGACACCACCAGGAACAGCTGCGGGATCGACAGTTTGACCATGCTCAGCAAGACGATCGAGACAATCGCCGAGACCACCATGAACAGCGCGTTGAGAATATTGTTGGCGGCAATCACCCGCGCCCGCTCGTTCTCGGGAGTACGTGACTGAATCAGCGCGTACAGCGGCACGATGTAGAAACCGCCGAATACCCCAAGCCCCAGAATGTCGATCAACACCAGCCAGGCGTGGCCAAAACCCAGGACTTCGATCCAGCCATGGCCGGTAACGCTGTCCGGAATTCCACCGGAATGCCACCACAGCAGCAAACCAAACACCGTCAGACCGAAAGAGCCGAACGGCACCAGACCGATCTCGACTTTGCGGCCGGACAGTTTCTCGCAAAGCATCGAACCGAGCGCGATGCCGACCGAGAACACCGTAAGAATCAGCGTCACCACGGTTTCGTCGCCGTGCATCCACTCCTTGGCATAGGCCGGGATCTGCGTCAGATAAATCGCCCCGACAAACCAGAACCACGAGTTGCCGACAATCGAGCGTGACACCGCTGGCGTCTGCCCCAAGCCCAGTTTCAACGTGGCCCAGGACTGGCTGAAAATGTTCCAGTTCAGACGCATTTCCGGGGAGGCGGCCGCAGCCCGTGGAATGCTGCGGCTGGCCAGATAGCCGAGCACCGCAACACCGATGATCGCCGTGGAGACGATCGGCGCGTAATTACTGGAGGACATCATGATCCCGGCACCGATGGTCCCGGCGAGGATCGCCAGGAAGGTGCCCATTTCCACGAGGCCGTTGCCACCCACCAACTCTTCGTCACGCAAGGCCTGGGGCAGGATCGAGTATTTCACCGGCCCGAACAGCGCCGAGTGCGTGCCCATGGCAAACAGCGCCACCAGCATCAGCCACAGGTGATCGAACATGAAACCGACCGCACCTACCGCCATGATGGCGATTTCCCCGAGCTTGATCAGACGGATCAGCGCGTCCTTGGCGAACTTTTCACCGAACTGCCCGGCCAATGCCGAGAACAGGAAGAACGGCAGGATGAACAGTAGCGCACACAGGTTGACCCAAATCGAGCGGTCGCCGTCGATAGTCAACTTGTAGAGAATGGCGAGAATCAGCGACTGCTTGAAGATGTTGTCGTTGAACGCCCCGAGCGACTGTGTGACGAAGAACGGCAGGAAGCGCCGGGTGCGAAGCAAGGTGAACTGTGAGGGGTGACTCATCTTCCATGTGTCCCTGATTTGCATAAAAGAGTGGGTTGAGAGTGGCGTGGATGCAGTTATTGGAATATCTAACGGCGATCCAGGCCACACATTACCTAAAACTTGCAGGTTATTTCTTTAATCCTGCAATGCACGGCGAGACAAACAACTCGCCCCGCCAGGCGCCCTGCACTGTCCGTTTGGCGACGATCAGCCACATCACCGCCAGCATCACCACCAGCACGCAGCCGAAGGCACTGAAAAACGTCAGGTTCAAGGTGCTGGCCAGTTTCAACGTCGCCAGGGAATAGACGCCCAACGGGAAGGTGAAACCCCACCAGCCGAGATTGAACGGAATACCGATGCGCAGGTAACGCAGGGTGATGAGCACCGCGATCAACATCCACCACAGACCAAAACCCCATAGGGTGATCCCGGCCACCAACCCCAGCCCGGCGGCGATTTCACCGATGCCCGCCAGACCGTTGGCCGCAAAGATCGCCGGCGCGTCCGCGCCCAGCAGCAACATGCCCAGCGCCCCGGTGCCGATCGGGCCGAGCGCGAGCCAGCTGGAGGCGGCCATGTTTTCATGGGGCAATTTATGCAGCGCCATGCGCAGCAACAGAATGGTCAGAATGCTGAACGCCACCGGTAAGGAAAATGCCCAAAGCACGTAGCTGGTCACCAGCACCACCAGTTGCGAATGGGCATCGGCCAGGTGCGGCGCCAACAGACCACCGCTGGCGGCCGCCACTTCCGCCGCCACCACCGGCAACAGCCAGACGGCAGTCATCTGGTCGATGCTGTGTTCCTGACGGGTAAACATCATGTAGGGAATCAGCACGCCGCATGCCAGAGACATCGCCACATCCAGCCACCACAGCACCTCGGCGACATGAATCACGCCCTCGCCCCAACGCGGCAAACCGAACAAGAGAACGCCATTAATGATGGTCGCCAGGCCCATGGGGATGGTGCCAAAAAACATCGAGACCGTGGAGTGGCCGAAAATCCGACGCGCCTCATCAAAAAACAGTACCCAACGCGTCGCGTATACCGCAGTGAACAAAACGAACAGGACGATATTGAACAGCCAAAGGGCTTCGGCAATCACGTGCAAACCGGGACTTGCGGCAGGCAGCTGCGCCAGCGCCAACGCCAGCACACCGGTGCCCATGGTGGCGGCGAACCAGTTAGGCGTGAACTGGCGGATGACTTCACGCGGGTGCTGCAAATGACTGAAGGGTTTGAAACCGGCTGGGGCGGTGTTGGGGCATGTCATGGTGAACTCCTGTCCTCTGTTGAGGTGGAGCTCATGGTAGATCCGAATCGAATATCGATATAACGGGTAATATCTCTAACTGTTATCTGTTTTGCAGATATAGCGTCAGACGCTGCCTTCAGTCTCGATCACCAGGATTCTCGCCGCACCCTGCGGATGGGCAACGTGTTCGGTACCGACGTCGGCATAGAAGATATCTCCTACACCCAACATCACTTCTTTCTCCTGACCTGCTTCGCGATAGCGCATCTGCACTTGACCATCCAGCACCACGAACACTTCTTGCCCATCATTGATGTGCCATTTATAGGGCTGATCGGTCCAGTGCAAACGCGTGGTGATGCCGTTCATGTTGGCGATATCCAAAGCGCCCCAGGCTCGGTCAGCGGTGAAGGATTTGCTGCGGATGATTTTCATGCGTCGGTCCGTCGAAAGGTATGG
This sequence comes from Pseudomonas rossensis, assembly GCF_039888995.1. Classification (NCBI taxonomy): domain Bacteria; kingdom Pseudomonadati; phylum Pseudomonadota; class Gammaproteobacteria; order Pseudomonadales; family Pseudomonadaceae; genus Pseudomonas; species Pseudomonas rossensis. Next base: position 22,360 of record NZ_JBBWCB010000011.1, read on the forward strand.
CGGTGCCAAGGCTAGCGGTCATCGAACATCGACGCCACATACTTTCAAGGACTGCTGACGCATCAACGCGAACAAAGCGCCGACCGAGAGAATAATCAGCACCGCGCCGTAACCATCGGTGGTGGCCACCAGCCCGAAGGTCCGGGTCAAGTTTCCGGCCAGCAACGACGGCAAGCAGAACGCCAGATAACTGAGCACATAGTAAGCCGACATCAACCCCGCCCGTTCATGGGGCAAGGCCAGCGGCACGACGCTGCGCAGCGCACCGAGGAAACCGGCACCGAAACCGCCACCGGCCAACAGCGTCCCGATGAAAAACAGTGTCAGGCTGGCGCTATGCACCGCCATCAGAATCAGCGCGACGCCGGCGGGCAGCAGGCTGCCGCCTAATCGCAAAACCTTGTCGGCCGGCCGATCACGCAGGGTGTAGATCATCAACGCGCCGGTCACCGTCAACACCGCCACCGTCGCACCGCCAATCAGATTTGAGGTCGATCCGGTGGCCGTGCGCACCAGAGACGGCGCCAAAGAAGCGTAAAAACCACCGAGCGCCCAGACCGCGATGTTGATCGGCAGCACCAGCCACAACGCACGCCGCGCCTGGATCGGCACATGCAGGGTCGGGCGCAGCGAGGCCCAGGCTCCCGGCTGGGGACTGACGCTTTCCGGCAAACGCCAGACGTACAGCGCTTGCATCACGAACAGCGCGAACAACACCCAATAGGTCAATTGCAACGGCAGTGGTGCGAACTGGGCCAACAAGCCGCAGCCCATGGCACCCGCCGCCATGCCCAGCAACGGCGCGACACTGTTGACCAGCGAACCTTGCTGGCGATCGGTGTCCAACAGCGACGCGCTCAATACGGCAGTGGCCATCCCTGTAGCAAAACCTTGAAGCACTCGCGCACTGATCAACCAGGCGACACTGTCTGCATTGATAAACAGCAGCATCGCCAGCATGTTCAACATCACAGCGGTGAAGATCACCGGTTTGCGCCCCAGGTAATCCGAGAGCGAACCGACCGTGAGCAATGCCGCCAGCAAGCTGATGGCGTACACGCCGAAAATCAGGGTCAGGGTCGCTGCCGAGAACTGCAGGTGTTCCTGGTACAAGTGATACAACGGCGTCGGCGCGGTGGAAGCGGCAAGAAAACTGAGTAAGGTGATCGCCAGGAACCACAGGCTTGAACGATTAGACGTTGAACTGGACATGAATACACTCCGTAAAAGCTAAATTTTTGCTTTTGCGGAGTGTGCGACTGGCTGACGCTTAAAGCAAATTCTTTGTGTTAAGGTCCGATGCATGGCTATTAAAGAAGGTTTACGCCCCGGCGGACGCAGCGCCCGGGTGCAAGAGTCGGTTCACTCGGCAGTCCGCGATCTCCTCGAAGAGCAGGACCGCGCCACCGTGACCGTCCCGCAAATCGCCGCGCGAGCCGGCGTCACGCCGTCGACCATCTACCGGCGCTGGGGCGATTTGTCGGTGTTGTTGGCGGACGTCGCCCTCGCCCGCATGCGCCCCGAGAGCGAGCCGGCCAATACCGGCAGCCTGCGCGGTGACGTGCGCGCCTGGGCCGAGCAGTATCTGGACGAGATGAGCTCCGAGCCCGGCCGCAACATCTTGCGCGACGTGCAATGCAGCACCACACCAGCCCTCTGCGCGACGATCATTGGTGGGCAGCTGCAGACGATTCTGGATCGTTACCCCGATCAGCCGAAGCCGAACGTCGATCGGCTGATCAACATGGTGGCGGCGCCGACGGTGTTTCGTATCCTCTTTTCAGCGGCGCCGCTGGAGGTTGAGGAGCTGCATCGGTTGATCGAGATTGCGCTGAGTCAGTGATACCGCCATCGCGAGCAAGCTCGCTCCCACAGGGATTTGTGAACGACGCAGACCCAATGTGGGAGCGAGCTTGCTCCGGGCGGCGTTCCGACGATGAGGCCTGCACAAACACCAAAGATCCAACTGGCACGCACCCTGCGACACCCCGCCGCGCCGCGACCTTGGTCGACACTGACTAACCCCTGCCATCGTGCGAGACTGTCTGTCCGGGCGGGAGTCCCGGGTGTATTTTGTCTGGAGTTCCCATGTCGCTGTCCAGCGGGCTGATCGCCGCCGTCGCCCTGGCCTATATGGCCATCTTGTTCGCCATCGCCTTCTACGGCGACCGTCGCAGCACACCGTTGCCGCCGCGAGTGCGCGCTTGGGTGTACAGCCTGTCGCTGGCCGTCTATTGCACCAGCTGGACCTTCTTTGGCGCCGTGGGCCAGGCCGCCGAACAGCTCTGGTCTTTCCTGCCGATCTACCTCGGGCCGATCCTGCTGCTGGTGTGCGCGCCGTGGGTCCTGCAAAAAATGGTGATGATCAGCAAGCAGGAGAACATCACCTCCATTGCCGACTTCATCGCCGCGCGTTATGGCAAATCCCAGTCGCTGGCCGTGGTGGTGGCGCTGATCTGCCTGGTCGGCGTGTTGCCCTACATCGCGCTGCAACTCAAGGGCATCGTGCTCGGGGTGAACTTGCTGATCGGCGCCGGTGCCGACGCCATGGGCACTCGCGCCCAGGACACGGCGCTGATCGTGTCGCTGGTGCTGGCGCTGTTCACCATCGTCTTCGGTACCCGCAACCTCGACGCCACGGAACACCACCGCGGCATGGTGCTGGCGATTGCGTTCGAATCGCTGGTCAAGCTGTTCGCTTTTCTCGCGGTCGGCGCGTTCGTGACCTACGGCCTGTACGACGGTTTCGAGGACCTGTTCGACCAGGCCATGCTCGCCCCACGTCTGGAAGAATACTGGAAGGAAACCATCAACTGGCCATCGATGGTGGTGCAGACCGGTGTGGCGATGATGGCAATCATCTGCTTGCCCCGGCAGTTCCACGTGACCGTGGTGGAAAACATCGACCCTCAGGATCTACGTCTGGCCAAATGGGTGTTTCCAGCCTATCTGGCGCTGGCGGCGCTGTTCGTCGTTCCTATCGCCCTCGCCGGTCAGATGCTGCTGCCGAGCTCGGTACTGCCGGACTCTTTTGTTATCAGTCTGCCGCTGGCCCAATCCCATCCTGCCCTGGCGATGCTGGCGTTTATCGGTGGCGCCTCGGCGGCGACCGGCATGGTGATTGTCGCCAGCGTGGCGTTGTCTACCATGGTCTCCAACGACATGCTGTTGCCATGGTTGCTGAGGCGCAACAACGCCGAGCGGCCGTTCGAAGTGTTCCGCCAGTGGATGCTCTCGGTGCGCCGAGTGAGCATTGTGGTGATTCTGCTGCTGGCCTACGTCAGTTATCGCCTGCTCGGCTCGACGGCGAGCCTGGCGACCATCGGCCAGATCGCCTTCGCCGCCGTGACCCAACTGGCACCGGCCATGCTCGGCGCCCTGTACTGGAAACAGGCCAATCGTCGCGGTGTTTTCGCCGGTCTCGCCGCCGGGACGTTCCTGTGGTTCTATACCTTGATCCTGCCGATTGCCGCCAACAGCCTCGGCTTGTCGTTGAGCAGTTTCCCTGGCCTGGCCTGGTTACACAGCAACCCGTTGCACCTGCCGATTACCCCGCTGACCCAAGGCGTGGTGCTGTCTCTTGCGGGCAACTTCACGCTGTTCGCCTGGGTGTCGGTGCTGTCGCGTACGAGGGTTTCGGAACATTGGCAGGCGGGTCGCTTCATCGGTCAGGAAATCAGCGCCCGCCCCAGCGCCCGTTCGATGCTGTCGGTGCAGATCGACGATTTGTTGCAGCTGGCCGCACGCTTCGTCGGCGAAGAACGCGCCCGTCAGAGTTTTATCCGCTTCGCCTACCGTCAGGGCAAAGGCTTCAACCCGAACCAGAACGCCGACGGTGAATGGATCGCCCACACTGAACGCTTGCTGGCCGGTGTGCTGGGTGCTTCTTCGACCCGGGCGGTGGTAAAAGCCGCCATCGAAGGCAGGGAAATGCAACTCGAGGACGTCGTCCGAATCGCCGACGAAGCCTCGGAAGTGCTGCAATTCAACCGCGCGCTGCTGCAAGGCGCGATCGAGAACATCACCCAAGGCATCAGTGTGGTCGACCAGTCGCTGAAACTGGTGGCCTGGAACCGGCGCTACCTGGAGCTGTTCAACTACCCGGATGGACTGATCAGGCTTGGCCGCCCGATTGCCGACATCATTCGCTACAACGCCGAGCGCGGCCTGTGCGGCCCCGGCGAAGCCGAAGTGCACGTCGCCCGCCGCTTGCACTGGATGCGTCAGGGCCGCGCCCACACATCTGAAAGACTTTTCCCAAATGGCCGTGTGATCGAGCTGATCGGCAACCCGATGCCGGGCGGCGGTTTTGTCATGAGTTTCACCGACATCACCGCGTTCCGTGAGGCTGAGCAAGCGCTGACCGAAGCCAACGAGGGCTTGGAGCGACGGGTCACCGAGCGGACCCACGAACTGTCGCAACTCAACGTCGCCCTGACCGAAGCCAAGGGCACCGCGGAGTCGGCCAACCAGTCGAAAACCCGTTTCCTGGCGGCGGTCAGCCACGACTTGATGCAACCGTTGAACGCTGCGCGACTGTTCTCGGCCGCCCTTTCCCACCAAGACGACGGCTTATCCGGCGAGGCGCAGAAACTGGTCCATCACTTGGACAGTTCACTGCGCTCAGCCGAAGATTTGATCAGCGACCTGCTGGACATTTCCCGCCTGGAGAACGGCAAGATCAATCCTGATCCCAAGCCTTTTGTGCTCAATGAACTGTTCGACATCCTCGGTGCCGAGTTCAAGGCGCTGGCCCGCGACCAGGGGCTGAAATTCCGTGTCAGGGGCAGTACGTTGCGCGTCGACAGCGACATCAAACTGCTGCGACGAATCCTGCAGAACTTCCTGACCAATGCCTTCCGCTATGCCAAAGGCCCGGTGCTGCTAGGGGTTCGCCGACGCAAGGGCGAGCTGTGTCTGGAAGTCTGGGACCGTGGTCCGGGCATTCCGGTGGATAAACAGCAGGTCATTTTCGAAGAATTCAAACGCCTCGACAGCCACCAGACGCGTGCTGAGAAAGGCCTGGGGCTGGGCCTGGCGATCGCCGACGGGTTGTGTCGCGTGCTGGGTCATACCTTGCGCGTACGCTCCTGGCCGGGGCGCGGCAGCGTGTTCAGTGTCAGTGTGCCGTTGGCTCGGGCGCAGTCCGCGACCCCGACCCCGACCAAGGTCGCCGAACTCAATGGCAAATTGCTGAGCGGCGCGCAGGTACTGTGCATCGACAACGAAGACAGCATCCTGATCGGCATGAACAGTTTGCTCACGCGCTGGGGTTGTCAGGTCTGGACCGCGCGCAACCGCGATGAATGCGCGGCGCTGCTCAGCGACGGGATGCGACCTCAATTGGCCTTGGTGGATTACCACCTGGACGATGGCGAGACCGGGACCGAACTGATGGCATGGCTGCGAACCCGTTTGGGTGAGCCAGTGCCAGGGGTAGTGATCAGCGCCGATGGGCGACCGGAGACGGTGGCCCAGGTGCATGCGGCGGGGCTGGACTACCTGGCTAAACCGGTGAAACCGGCGGCGTTGCGGGCGTTGCTGAGCCGGCATTTGCCGCTGTAACGTCAAAATCAAAAGATCGCAGCCTTCGGCAGCTCCTACACGGAATTACGTACACCTGTAGGAGCTGCCGCAGGCTGCGATCTTTTGATGTTATTCAGGCAACTCGGCCAAACCATCGACATCCGTCATCGCCCGTTCCAGCAAGTCTGCCGGCAGGCTCTTGCTCGCCCGCGCGCCAAGCAATTTGAGCTGCTCGCTACGACTAACCAGATTGCCGCGGCCCTCCGTCAGCTTATTGCGCGCAGAGCTGTAGGCTTTGTCCAATTGTTGTAAGCGATTGCCGACTTCATCCAGATCCTGGATGAACAACACGAACTTGTCGTACAGCCACCCGGCCCGCTCGGCGATTTCCCGGGCGTTCTGGCTCTGGCGTTCCTGCTTCCACAGGCTGTCGATGACACGCAGGGTCGCCAGCAACGTGGTCGGGCTGACGATCACGATGTTGCGGTCGAAGGCCTCTTGGAACAGCGTCGGCTCAGCCTGCAATGCGGCGGAAAACGCCGCTTCGATCGGTACGAAAAGCAGGACGAAATCCAGGCTGTGCAAACCGTCGAGACGCTTGTAATCCTTGCCGGCCAGCCCTTTGACGTGAGTGCGCAGGGACAGCACGTGCTGTTTGATGGCGATCTGGCCGATGGCATCGTCTTCGGCCGCGACGTATTGCTGATAGGCCGTGAGGCTGACCTTGGAGTCGACCACCACCTGTTTGTCGCCCGGCAGATAAATGATCACGTCCGGCTGGAAACGCTCACCGTCCGGGCCCTTGAGGTTGACCTGGGTCTGGTACTCGCGCCCCTTCTCCAGGCCCGCGTGTTCAAGCACTCGCTCAAGAATCAGCTCGCCCCAGTTACCTTGGGTTTTTTGCCCTTTCAAGGCGCGGGTCAGGTTGGTGGCTTCGTCGCTCAGGCGCAGGTTCAGCTGTTGCAGCCGCTCCAGTTCCTTGGCCAGGGAAAAACGTTCGCGGGCTTCTGCCTGATAACTTTCTTCGACGCGTTTTTCGAAGGACTGGATGCGTTCCTTCAACGGATCGAGCAACTGACCGAGGCGTTGTTGGCTGGTTTCGGCAAAGCGCTGCTCGCGCTCGTCGAAGATCTTGCCAGCCAGCTCCGCGAACTGCGCTCGCAGCTCGTCTCGCGAGCCCTGCAGGTCGTTAAGGCGCTGCTGATGGCTTTCCTGCTGCTCACGTAGCTCGGCGTTGAGCGAAGCGGCCTGGGCGTCCAGACGACGCAACTCAGCCTCTTTGCCGGCGCGTTCCAGATTCCAGGCGTGGGCGGCATCGCGGGCGTCGTCACGTTCGATCTGCAGCAGTTCGACTTCACGGCGCACAGCGGCCAGGTCTGCTTGTTTGGCGGCGTTGGCCTGGCCCAGATCACCCATTTCATCGCGACAGGCTTCGAGTTGCGCGTTCAATCCATCCTGAGCCAGATGGGCCGTGGCCAGACGCTCTTCCAGCAGTGCAACTTCTGAATGTGTGGCGCTCGCTCGCCGCTGAAGTTGCCAGGCCAGTACCAGTAACGGCAGCGCAGCGCCCGCCAGACCGAGCAATGCGCTGGTCAAGTCCATAGCCATAGCCACTCCTGCCAATGAAATAAAGCTTGAAGGTTAACCAAGGCGTCAGGTCTTGGACAGCTCAGTCTTCGATCAGCCCAAGTTCTTGCTGGGCGCGCCGATCCCCTGCCCGCGCGGCCGAACGCAGAAGGTCCTGACCGATACGGCGATCCCGGGCATTCCCGCATTCACGGCACATCAGTTGACCGAGTCGGCTTTGCGCGGCCACGACCCCTTCACGGGCTGGCTGCTTGAGCAAACGTCCGGCGAAGTGTTTGACGTTGGGGTTTTCGCCCAGACGCGGGCTGTCCAGCAGCCACTCAGCCACACGCATCGAAAAGCGCTTGGGCGGGGTTACGCTGGGAGGTGTGGAGGTTGCAGAGACTGATACTGAGCGAAACTTCATAAAGCACTGTGGGGCAGATCGGAAGGCGCGCCACTCTACTCTTTTTTTCTTACAGGTAAAGCCTAAAAAAACCCAGTACGACCGTCCTAGAGCAAGCGCTCGGGACAATCCACAGAAGCTGTGGATAACTCAGTGGACAACCGCCCTTGAACTCTCGCAAAGCCCTATGGAATGGGGCCCGCAGTCAAACTGACGATTTTTTCACCAGCAAAAAAAAGCGATGTTTTTCATTGACTTAAATTTTGGTTACAGGCACCCACTGCGTTTGAAGGGAAGATGACAGCGGCGTGACACCCTCCGTGACTTATGTGCACAAGTATCTTCGAGGCAGTTATATCGATGCGCTTTTTCGGCGCATTTTTCGCCTGCACCTGGGGATAAACCTTGGCAAACCCATGATCCAGGCTGGTCCTGGCCCGATGAGCCGTGACTACCAATAGTCGGAATTTGTGCTATTACAGGGCAAGTCTGCGGGTCATGGCTTTTTCCGAGCGCCAATCCGGGCGTTGAATGAGGGGCATCCAGAGAACTTTTTTGCTAACACACTTCCCTTCAGCAATTCAATCCGTTAGTATCCGCGGCGTTAGTACCAAGCTGAAAGTCAATTCTGGTCGAACAAATCCCCCCGGTCAGCCTTCCCAAAGGAAGTCTCCACCGACAAGGCGGGATCGACCACCTCGATGGTTTCCAGGTAAACCTTGCGTCAACACAGCCTTTGAATCGAAAGCAAAGGGTGTTGCGAAGCTCACTTACTCTGACCGAACCAACCTGCAAATTGATCAGGATCTTCACCCTGGGCCCAGAACCTTTGCCCTTGATGTGTTGCCTGCCCTCCTAAGTACCTACCTGCCAGCCCAAGCGCGCCAATTTATCAGCGCTTCAAACTGGCTGCTTTGTTCCAGTCGGGTTCTTCGTTCGACCAATGGTGGTCGTCGTCACTGGAACGTTTTAACTTTGCACGGTTCTTATCCGTGTCGCTTGTAGGAACACCCAATGACTATGTCTACTCAAATCCACACCCAGGATGCCATTCGCACCCTAACCAATGCTTTTGCACCAATGAACTGCCTGATCATGGCTGCTCGCAAAGGCTGCTTCAGCTTCACTCTGGTCAACGAACACGGCATCGCTCGTCACAGCGAACGCCTGTACCCCGATCAATACTCCAGCGCCGAGCCGCTGCAGGCCGTGATCGAGCGTACCCGTCAGGCACTGGTTGCCTGATACGCCAGAAAGACTGAAAACCTCAAAAGCCTCGCTCAAAAAGCGGGGCTTTTTATTGCCCGATATTTCTCTTTTCGCTGCCACCGCCTAAGCACAAACCGATATAACGGTTATAACTCCCAGCCGGAAATATTTTAAAAACAGGCCTTTACGGCGCGAATATGACACTACACTTCAACTCAAGCGGCTTGAGCCGCTTCCGGCGAGCCTGAGTCGATTCACCCGCTGCCAAGGCCCCTTCAGGTATCGCCGACCATTTCATGTTTCGAGGGCTTTATGGGTATCGCTGCCAGCGAACTGTGCCGTTATGTGATCCGTCCGACATTGATTTATCTCGGGCGCCATAGCGCAACTGCCGAATCCCTGCTGCTGGGCGTCGCCGCCAGCCAGTCAGCCCTTGGTACTGCCCTGCATGACCGCCGAGGACACGGCCTGTACCGAATCGCCGAACCCCGCCATCAAGCACTTTGGGACCACTACCTGGCACTTGATCCGGAACGCGCAAGCCTGGTTCGCGGCCTGGCCAGCCAACATGCGTTCCTGAGTGGTCCGCACCTCGAATTGACCGTCAACCTGCGTTACGCCACAGCCATCGCCTGGCTGCTGGTAGAAGAACAGAACACCCCCCTCCCCGAAGCAGACGACCTACTGGGAATGGCCCGCATCTGGCGCCAGACCTTCCAGCCTCAAGGACGCCTGAGAGACTTCACCTGCGCCTGGCAAACCTGTGTCTCACCGCTGAATCAGGTCGCCTGCTGATCTGCTGTTTCCACAAGATCGCGCAACTGCTGCGATTTTGGTCGGATTGTCCTACAAAACCGCTCTAAATCAAGCCTCACAGCCTATAGCGCTGGGACGAAAATGTTGGTAATTTTCGCCCCGGTGATCACCAGGAGTTCTAATAATGAAAAAAGTAATGCTCAAAACCACCCTTAGCCTCGCCGTTGCCTTGGCATCCACCCAGATCTTCGCAAGTGGCTTTGCCCTCAACGAACAAAGCATCAGCGGGATGGGGACAGGTTTTGCCGGGCGATCTTCATCTGCCGACGACGCATCCACAGTTTTTGGTAACCCTGCCGGCATGTCTCGCCTCAAGCGCGAACAAGTGACCGGTGGTGTTGCATTTATCGACGCGCACACTGATATCAGTGATGCGAGCTCCAGTCCGAATAGTGGTACCAACAAAGGTGACATGGTCCCTTTCATGGGCGTCCCCATGGGCTACTACGTAAAGCCAATCGATGACCAGTGGGCAGTCGGTTTCGGCGTCTACGCTCCATTCGGCCTGGTGACCGACTACGAGAACGGCTTCGCCGGCAAATACTTCGGCAGCAAGAGCGAAGTCAAAATCGTGACTCTCCAGCCAACCGTCAGCTACGCCTTCAACGACAAGGTGTCGATCGGTTTCGGTCCGACCATCAACCGCATTGACGGCACCCTGGAATCGAATCTGTCGCTGAACCCTCGCGCAGCAGACGGTACCGTCAAGATCAAGGGTGACGACACCGCGCTGGGTTACAACATCGGCATCATGGTTCAAGCCCTCGAAAGCACTCGCCTCGGCCTGACCTATCACTCGAAAGTGAAGTACAAGCTCGAAGGTGACACCAAGGTCAACTACGGCGTGCTCGCGGCGCTGGGCCAGAACCCGAACCAGAAGTTCGACGCTTCGCTGGACATCACCACGCCTGAGTCGGTGGACTTCTCGGTCACTCACCAGCTGAACGATCAGTGGACCCTCTACGCAGGCAGCACCTGGACTCGCTGGAGCCGCCTGAAAGAAATCTCCGTCGAGAACGAAGGCGTTCCTGCCGCCCTGGCCGCACGCGGCTTTGGCACTATCACCGAAGAGCAGAACTGGCACGACACCTGGGCTCACGCCATCGGTGCTTCGTACCAGCTGAACAAGCAGTGGGTGCTGCGTACCGGCCTGTCGGTTGACCAGTCGCCGACCAACAACGAAAACCGCTCTCCACGCATCCCGACTGGCGATCGCAAGATTTTCAGCCTGGGCGCCGGCTGGAGCCCGACCGACGACCTGACCATCGACGTAGCGTACTCGTACCTGCGCGAAGAGTCGGTCAAGGTCAACAACAACAACGGCCGTCAGAACTACAGCGCCGAGTATGAAAACTATGCGAACGGTTTCGGTGTTGGCGCGACCTACCGCTTCTGATGATTCACGGCGAGCTTGAACCACTCGCCGCCTGAATTGAAAAAGCCCCGCCCTCTTGTACAGAGGCGGGGCTTTTTAACGGGTGTCGATCAGGGTTGCGAGGCCAGGGCTTTCTCCACCGCAGCGATGAACTCGGGATCGTCAGGCGTGGTCAGGCTGGAGAAATTGGCGATCACCTTGCCCTTGCGATCGACCACATATTTGTAGAAATTCCACTTAGGCGCGGTGCTCTGCTTGGCGATGATCTTGAACAAATGCGTCGCGTCATCACCGCGGACTTTCTGCGGTTCAGTCATGGTGAACGTCACACCGTAGTTCACGTAGCAGACCTTGGCAGTCTCTTCGCCATCCTTGGACTCTTGCTTGAAGTCATTGGACGGAACACCGATCACCTCCAGCCCCTGATCCTTGTAACGCTGATTCAGCGCCTCAAGGCTTTTGAACTGCGGGGCGAAACCACAGAAGCTCGCGGTATTGACCACCACCAGCGGTTTGCCGGCGAAGCGCTGGCACAGGTCGATGGATTCCTTGGCGCGTAACTTGGGCAACGAGCCTTGCAAAAGGTCCGGGCACTCGGCCGCTTGAGCCAATCCACTAAACGCTACCAGTAACGCGGAAACTGCGAGCCAGCGCATCATCATGTCGGTGCATCCTAGAGAAATCGTCAATAACGAAGTTACTCGCCCTCACATCCTGCTAGCAAGCACCCATGCCCAGTTGCATCAACGCCAGCCCGCCCTGATGCCAGCCCCACCACGACAGGGTCAGCAGCAAGGCGCATACAGCGACGACAGCGATCCGCGGCCAGAGGCTGTTCATATCGCACTCATCTGTGTTTGCAGGCGCGCCACCGGCCGCTCACGCACCGGCCAGTTCAGGGCGGCGGCCAACAGACTCAAGAGAATCGCTACCTGCCAGATCAAGTCATAGCTCCCGGTTCGGTCGTACACCACCCCGCCCAACCAGCCGCCGAGGAACGATCCGAGCTGGTGAAACAGGAAAACAATCCCACCGAGCATGGACAGATTTCGTACGCCGAACAAGGTCGCGACGGTGCCGTTGGTCAAGGGCACCGTCGACAGCCACAGGAAGCCCATCGCCATGCCGAACAGGTACGCGGTGGTCGTCGTGACGGGCGCCCACAGGAACAGCCCGATCACCACCGCCCGCAGCAAATACAGGCCGGTGAGCAAACGTGGCTTGGACATCCGCCCGCCGAGCCAGCCTGCCGTGTAGGTACCGAAAATATTGAACAGCCCGATCAGCGCCAGCACCGTCGTGCCGACGCTCGCCGGGAGGTGCTGATCCACCAGATAAGCCGGCAAGTGCACGCCGATGAATACCACCTGGAAACCACAGACAAAAAAACCGAATGCCAGCAGCCAGAATCCCGAATGGGAACAGGCCTCGCGCAGGGCTTCGGACAGTGTTTGCTCATGACCGAACACCGGTAGCGGCTTGTCCTTGAGCATGCTCACCAACGGCACGATCAGCGCCACCAACAGGCCCAACACCAGCAATGCCGCGGACCAGCCGAGCCAGCCGATCAACCCCAGCGTACCGGGCAACATGGCGAATTGACCGAAAGAGCCGGCTGCGCTGGCAATGCCCATGCCCATGCTGCGTTTCTCTGGCGGCACCGCGCGACCGACCACGCCAAGGATCACCGAGAACGAAGTGCCCGACAGGCCGATACCGATCAACAGGCCGGCACTCAGGGACAAGGTCACGGCGGAATCCGACAGGCCCATCAACACCAGGCCCAATGCATACAAGACACCGCCGATCAGCACCACTTTCGCGGCGCCAAAGCGGTCGGCCAGCGCGCCGGTGAATGGCTGCGCCAAGCCCCAGATCAGGTTCTGCAAGGCAATGGCGAAGGCAAACGTCTCACGCCCCCAGCCGAATTCGGCACTCATTGGCGCCAGAAACAGCCCGAAGCCGTGTCTGACGCCCAAGGACAACGCGAGAATCAGCGTACTCCCCAACAAAACCCAACCGCACGTACGCCACATCGAGGTCATTCTTATTCTCCGGTAGCGGGTATATACCCGCTTAAGATCGGAAAAACCGGCATCACGCCAGTTCGTCCAGCAGTCGCAGCAAGGTTTCGCGTTTCTCGGCACCCAGACGGTCAATCAACCGCTGTTGCGCCGCTTCCCAAGCCGGCAAGGCCGCTTTCAGGCGTTCAACACCCGCCTCGGTGAGCATGACGATGCGATTGCGCATGTCTTCGCCCTCGACCAGCATCAGCAGGCCTTCGCCTTCCAGCACCCGCAAATTGCGCCCCAAGGTGCTGCGATCCAGCCCCATGGCCTCGGCCAACGTGGAAATACTCGGTTTATCCAGACGCTGCAGATTACACAGCAGAGAATACTGGGCAACGTTGATCCCGAAGCCGTCGAGAGCGCCGTCGTAGTGCCTGCTGACGCCACGGGCGGCGCGACGCAGGTTGATGCATAAACATTGGGAATCGAGCATGGTGCGTGTATATACCCGCGGTTGTGTTAAATCAAGTTACATGATGTGGGAAGTTCAGGAGATCGCCAATCCCACCAGCACCGCGACCTCAAGGATTTCCAGCAACGCCCCCGCCGTATCGCCCGTCGTGCCGCCCAATCGGCGCAGCATCACTTGCCGCAACCAGACAAACACCAGCGCCGCCAGCACGACTGCCAACACGCCGCTGAGACCGGCAATCAAAACGCAAGCCAACGCACTCACCGCCAACACCTGCTTGCCCGCCAAACGCGGCAGATGATCGGCCAGCGCTTGCCCCAAGCCACCGGCACGCACATAAGGCGTGGTCAGGAACAAGCCCAGCATTGCGCTGCGTCCAATCAACGGAACAATGATCAGGACAACGGCGTGTTGCTGCTCGATCAATGCCAGCAACGCGGCGAATTTGAGCAGCAACACCAGCACCAGCGTCACCACCGCGATCGGCCCGCTGCGCGGGTCCTTCATGATCGTCAGCGTGCGCTCGCGATCGCCGAACCCACCGAGCCACGCATCGGCGCTGTCGGCCAGGCCGTCCAGGTGCAACGCGCCGCTGAGCCATACCCAAACCGTCAGCAACAGCGCTGCATGAAGCAACAACGGAGTGCCGAGCAACAGCCAGTTGAACGCCCACAAAATCCCGCCAAACAGCAGGCCGACCAGCGGATAAAACAGCAGCGATCGCCCCAATTCCTGTGGCGCCGGCATGCCCGGCAGACGAATCGGCAGACTGCTCAAAAATTGCAGGGCGATCCAGAACGGCAACATGGTCAGCTCGCTTCCCTTAACAACACGCCGGATTCGACCGACAGCGAAAACAACGCGCCATGCCCGACTTCGACGTTGAGCAACTGCTCACGAGGCAATCCCCGCGCCTGAGCCAGCAACAAGCGCATGACCCCGCCGTGACTGATCAGCAACACCCGCTCGCCGGCGTAGGCAGCCTGCAAGCGCTCAACAGCTGCCAACACCCGCGTCGCAAAATCCACCACCGGCTCACCCTGAGGCGGCGTAAACGAATAAGGGTCGGCCCAGAACAATCCCAACGCCTCGGCATCGGTGTCCATCAGCGCGGCGGCGCTCTGCCCTTCCCAGGCGCCGAAGTGCAGCTCTTGCAGGTCTTTATCCAATTGCACCGGCAAACCCAGCTGTGCGCTGAGTTCTTCGGCGAACCGCGCACACCGCCGCAACGGCGAGCTGACCAAACGATCCCAAGGCCCCTGCTCGACCACCGCCGCGCGCATCTGCGCCCAGCCCTTTTCGGTCAGCGCATCGTCGAGGCTGCCGCGCAAACCGCCACCGAGTTCGGTTTCCCCGTGGCGCAACAGGTCCAGGTGCAAGGTCATGCCGGACGGTCCGCCACAGCGGCCTCGGCGAAGGTCGCCATCTGCCCGTGAAGGTCGCAGGCCAGACGCAGCAACGGCACGGCCAACGCAGCGCCACTGCCCTCGCCCAGACGCAGGCCGAGGTCCAGCAGCGGTTCGGCGTTCAGGGTTTCCAGTACATGACGATGGCCCGGCTCGGCGCCGCGATGACCGAACAACAACCACTGACGGCATTCAGGATTCAAGCGCACCGCGACCAATGCCGCGACGCTGCAAATAAAACCGTCCACCAGCACCGCGATGCCTTCCTGGGCACACGCCAGATACGCGCCGACCAGTGCCGCGATTTCAAAACCGCCGAGGTTGAACAGGGTTTGCAACGCATCGCCACGCTGAGCGCTGTGCAATGCCAAAGCGCGCTCGATAACCTGGGCTTTATGACTGACACCCGCCGCGTTCAAACCCGTGCCCGGCCCGGCCAGATGCACCACCGGGCAATCGAGCAAGGCACAGGCCAACGCGCTGGCCGCGGTGGTGTTGCCAATGCCCATCTCACCACCGATAAACAACTGCGCACCCGCCACGATGGCGCGCTGCACGCTGTCGCGGCCGGCCTGCAAAGCAAGTTCGCCTTGAGCCGGCGTCATCGCCGCCCCTTCGACGAAATTCGCCGTGCCCGGACCGATGTTCAAGTGACGCACACCCGGTAAATTCAACGACGGCGTCACCGTGCCGAGGTCGACGACTTCCAGGGAGGCCCCGAGTTGCCGCGCCAACACGCTGATCGCCGCCCCACCACTGACGAAGTTGAGCAGCATCTGCCCGGTGACTTCCTGGGGAAACGCCGACACTCCTTCGGCGACCACTCCATGGTCACCGGCAAAAATCGCGATCCACAGCTGATCCAGTCTCGGCTTGACCTGCCCCTGCATCCCGGCCAATTGCACGGCCACCGACTCAAGCCGACCGAGGGAGCCGGCCGGTTTGGTCAGCTGCTGTTGACGGGCCTGCGCCTGCTCGACCGCTTGAACATCGATCGGTTTGCACGGGTTAAGCCACCAGGATTGAGTCATAACGCAGTTCCTTTCAAAGTCAGGGGCAGGCCGGCGACGGTCAGGACGACGCGCTGACAGCGTTCAGCCAAAGCTTGATGCAACCAACCGGCTTCATCGACATAGCGGCGAGTCAATTCGCCCAGCGGCACGACACCCATTCCGGTCTCGTTGCTGACAAAAATGATTTCACCCGGCAACGACGCCAGGCAGTCCAGCAGCGCATCACGCTCGGCCGACAGCCGCTCGGCGTCGTCGAGCATCAGCAGGTTGGTCAGCCACAGGGTCAGGCAATCCACCAGCAGGCAACGTTCGGCACTGGCGGTTTCGCGCAGGATGCGGGCGAGCTCCACCGGCTCCTCGATCAACGCCCATTCGGCTGGACGACGGGCGCGGTGATGGGCCACCCGCTCGTTCATTTCACCGTCGAGGGGTTGGCTGGTGGCGATGTACGTCACTGCCAGAGCGCTGTCGGAGGCGAGTTTTTCGGCCAGGCGACTTTTGCCGGATCGGGCGCCGCCGAGGATCAGTTGCAGCATGGTTCATTCCTTCAAATTGGCGGTGTGGCGACGGGCCTCATCGCGAGCAAGCTCGCTCCCACAGGTGATCGCATTCCAATGTGGGAGCGAGCTTGGTCCGGGCGGCGTTCCGACGAAGAGGCCATCAAATTCACCCTAAAACCCACAGAGCTCACGCAGCAGTCGGGTATCCAGATGCTGCTCCACCAGATCCGCCAGCCGCTCGATATCGCGCTCACGCAACGCGTGATAATCCACGTCCTGCACAGCCTGCAAACCTGCCCAGCGCAACAGCGCACTGCACGCCGCGGACGATTCAAACAGCCCATGCAGATAGCTGCCGAAAATCTGCCCGTCCACACTTTGCGCGCCGTCGCAGCGACCGTCGTCCAGCTGCACCGCGGCGTTTTCCAGCGCCGGCCCGGTGGTGACGCCGGCATGAATTTCGTAACCGCTGACCGGCGCGTCTTCGAGCGCCAGACGCCCGCGCACATTGCGCAATTGCTTCTCTTCTTCGAGCTGGGTTTCGAACGCCAACAAGCCCAAACCGGCGCTGGAACCCGGTGCGCCTTCGAGGCCCAGCGGATCGTGTACCTGCTCGCCGAGCATTTGCAGGCCACCGCAAATGCCCAGCACTTTGCCGCCATAACGCAGATGGCGACTGATCGCGGTGTCCCAGCCATTGGCGCGCAGATACGCGAGGTCACTGCGCACGCTTTTCGAACCGGGGAGAATAATCAGGTCGGCCGGCGGAATCGCCTGACCGGGGCCGATGAATTGCAGATCCACCTGCGGATGCAGGCGCAGCGGATCGAAATCGGTGTGGTTGCTGATGCGCGGCAGTACCGGCACCAGCACTTTCAGCACCTGGTCGGCCTTGTCGGTCTGACGCTGATCGATGCCATCCTCGGCTTCCAGGTGCAGGTCCATCACGTAAGGCAGAACGCCGATTACCGGTTTGCCGGTGCGCGCTTCCAGCCAGTCCAGCCCCGGTTGCAGCAAAGCGATATCGCCGCGAAACCGGTTGATGATGAAGCCTTTGACTCGCGCCTGCTCACTGGGCGACAGCAGTTCCAGCGTGCCGACCAGATGCGCAAAAACCCCGCCGCGATTGATGTCGGCGATCAACACCACCGGACAATCCACGGCCTCGGCAAAGCCCATGTTGGCGATGTCACCGGCACGCAGATTGATCTCGGCCGGCGAGCCCGCGCCTTCGACCATGACCACTGGATACGCTGCGCTCAGCCGTTCATGGGAGGCCAGCACCGCTTGCATGGCGATGGCTTTGTAGTCGTGATACGCAACGGCGTTCATCGTCGTGACCGCGCGGCCATGGATGATCACTTGGGCGCCGGTATCGCTGTTGGGCTTGAGCAGCACCGGGTTCATGTCGGTGTGCGGCTCAAGGTTGGCGGCCTGAGCTTGCACCGCTTGCGCGCGACCGATCTCGCCACCGTCGGCGGTCACGGCACTGTTGAGCGCCATGTTCTGTGGCTTGAACGGCACGACGCTGACGCCCTGACGCCTGACCCAGCGGCACAACGCCGTCACCAGCGTACTTTTACCGGCGTCGGAAGTGGTGCCTTGCACCATCAACGTAGTCATTGGGTTTCCTTGGCGTAGGCTTCGAACGCTTGCGCGAGACGTGTCCAGTCAGCTTCATCGGCGGGCAAGCCGAAACGCAGGCTGCTGTTGTTCGTGAACAACCGCAGCAGAATGCCGCGCCGGGCCATGAACTCATGCAGGGCTTCGGCGCGGTCGGTGATCAGCCATTGAAACAAGGCGCAACCGCCCTGGGGCTCGAAGCTGTGCTGTTCAAGCAGCAGCGCCAGACGCTCGCTGGCCTCTTCAGCGCGAACCCGTTGCCGGGCATGCCCTTCGGTATCCAGCAGGCAGGCCTGACCCAGCACCCGCGTCGGCCCGCTGACCGCCCACGGTCCCACTTGCTCGGCCAGCAACTTGAGCAACTTGCGCTCGGCCAGCACGAAACCCAGCCGCACACCGGCCAGGCCGAAAAATTTTCCGAAAGAACGCAGCACGATCAACCCGACCTGATTGGCAAAAGGTGCCAGGCTCAGCTGCGGTGTGTTGTCCATGAACGCCTCGTCCACCACCAGCCAGCCACCACGCTGGGCCAGCCGCGAATGCCAGTCGAGCAGCCGACTTGGTGTCAGGCTCAGGCCGGTAGGATTGTTCGGGTTGACCACCACCAGCACGTCGAGGCTGTCGAGAAAGAAGTCGACTTCCTGCTCCAGCACTTCACGCACGATGTAGCCATTACGGCGCCACGCTTCGGCGTGTTCGGCGTAACTCGGCGAGAGCACGCCGACCTTGCCGGCCCGGCGCAAACGCGGCAGCAACTGGATCGCCATTTGCGAGCCGGCCACCGGCAGCACCTGAGCGGCGCCGTAATAATCACAGGCCGCCTGCTCCAGACCGTCATCGGTTTCCGGCAAACGCGCCCAAGCCCGCAACGGAATTTCCGGAACCGGAAACGGCCAGGGCGCGAGTCCGCTGGACAGGTCGAGCCAATCGGTTTCGGCGATGCCGTAATCGAGCGCCGCCTTGCGTAACCGACCACCGTGCTCAAGCATAAAATTCAGCCCCCACGCAGAGAATCAGCAACCATAACCATACCCCGCGCTGCACCAATTGCCAGCCGCGGTCGATGGAGTCGGCGTCTGCCGGCATGCCTTCGCCCAGTGGCGGACGCTGATGCAGTTCACCGTGATAAATCGCCGCCCCGCCCAACTCGACACCGAGCGCTCCGGCGCCGGCCGCCATCACCGGACCGGCATTCGGGCTGTCCCAGGTCGGACCTTGGGTGCGCCAGCATTTCAGCGCCAGTCGGGTTTTGCCCAGCAGCGCGTAGGTCAATGCCACCAGGCGCGCGGGAATGTAGTTGAGGACGTCGTCGATCTTTGCCGCGGCCCAGCCGAAACGCTCGAAGCGTTCATTGCGGTAACCCCACATCGCATCCAGCGTGTTGCTCAAACGGTAGAGCACCACGCCAGGCGCGCCGGCCACAGCAAACCAGAACAGCGCAGCGAATACCGCATCGCTACCGTTCTCCAATACGGATTCGGTGGCGGCGCGGGCGACTTCGGTTTTATCCAGTTCGCTGGTCTGGCGACTGACCAGATAACTGACCCGTTTGCGCGCCTCGTCCAGATCATCGCTGCGCAGCGCCTTGGCCACCGGCTCGACGTGTTCACCAAGGCTGCGCATGCCGAGGGCGCAATAGAGCACGAGAATCTCGACGATCCAGCCGACATAGGGCGCCCAGGAAAACGCCGTGGCCAATAAGGTCAGCGGCAACACTGCAATCACCCAAGCGGTGACGCCATGGCTGCGCCAGCCGCGACCTTCACCATTGAAACGTTGCTCGATGCGGTCGGCAAAACGGCCGAACGCCACCAGCGGATGCCAGCGTTTGGGTTCACCCAGCAGCGCATCCAGCGCAACCGCGGCGACACTCAACAACGCCACACTCATTGACTCACTCCCCAATAATTTTCATACAGCAGCTCACTGAGCGGACGCGCCTGCGCCCAGCCTTCGAGTACCAGCATCGGCGCCGGATAGAATTCCTTGACCGGGCCGAGACTAAGAACAGCCAACGGCTTGGCTCCGGCGGGCAAACCCAGCAGGTCCGCCAGGGCTTGCGGCTCGAACAGCGAGACCCAGCCCATGCCCAATCCTTCAGCGCGGGAGGCCAGCCAGAGGTTCTGGATCGCGCAGGACAACGAAGCCATGTCCATTTCCGGCATCGTGCGACGGCCGAAAATGTGGCGCTCTCGATCGTCCATCAGCGCAGCGACCAGCACCTCGGCGCAATCGTTGATGCCTTCGACTTTCAGCTTCATGAATTCGTCGGTGCGCTCGCCGAGGGCTTCGGCGGTGCGGATGCGTTCGTCTTCCACCAGTGACTGGATCTTGCCGCGCAAGGCTCGATCGCTGATGCGGATGAACCGCCAGGGCTGCATCAGACCGACACTCGGCGCCTGATGCGCAGCTTCGAGCAGGCGCCGCAGTAACTCGGGCTCGACGGTGCCGCCGCTGAAATGACGCATGTCGCGGCGTTCACCGATGGCTCGGTAGACCGCCGCGCGCTCAGCTTCGGAAAAGGCGTTGTCAGTCATGGCCTCTTCGCGAGCAGGCTCGCTCCCACATTGGAAGGTGTGCTGCCTGAAGAAACGCGGTCCCCTGTGGGAGCGACGGTGCGACGATTCGACTTGCTCGCGATGGCGGCTTCAAAGTCAGGCGCAAACAATGCGGCTACAGCGGTGGGATTGGACGGAAAATAGAAATGCACATAAGAAGCCGTCATCCGCCCCTCACGATAAACCGCTTCCGCCCCACGCCCACCGTTAGGGCTCAGGCCACGAGCGATGGGCTCAAGCTCGGTACTGGTCAGCGAGTGGTGATAGGTGTGCCCGCGCAATGAACCTTCCGGCAACTCGACCGCCTGCAACGCCAACGCGGCCAGACGCTTTTGCATCACCGCATCACCGGCCAGCAAGCCGACCAGTTCAGCGCGAGTGCCCTCGACATCGGTCAACGAATCGAGCAAATACAGCATGCCACCACACTCTGCCAACAAAGGCTTGCCCGCCGCATGGTGAGCGCGGATTGCGGCCAGCATCGTGGTGTTCTGTGACAGCGACACATGGTGCAATTCTGGATAACCGCCCGGCAGATAGAGGCTGTCTGCCTCCGGCAATTGCGTGTCACGGATCGGCGAGAAAAACGACAACTCGGCGCCCATGGCTCGCAGCAAATCCAGGCTTGCACCGTAGGTGAAGGCAAACGCTTCGTCACGGGCCACGGCAATTCGCACACCGACCAGCAACGGTTCTGCAGCGATCACATCAGGCGCGCCGAATTCCACCGCCGGTGGCAGCGCGACCTCGCAGCTGCTGGCCAGTGCATCGGCCGCCGCATCGAGGCGCTGATCGAGATCGTTCAACTCACTGGCCTGAACCAGACCCAAATGGCGACTCGGCAATTCGATCCCGGTTTCCCGGGACAAGGCGCCGTACCAGCGCAAGCCTTCAGTCAGGCTGCCTTCGAGCAATTGCGCGTGTCGCAACGTGCCCACACGATTGGCCAACACGCCAGCAAACGGCAAGTCCGGCTGATAACGCGCCAGCCCCAGGGCCAGTGCGCCAAAGGTCTGGGCCATGGCAGTGCCGTCGATCACACCGAGCACCGGCACACCGAAGTGTCGCGCCAGATCAGCGCTGGACGGCGTACCGTCGAACAGTCCCATGACGCCTTCGATGAGGATCAGATCCGCTTCGCCGGCGGCTTCCCACAACAGTCGACGACTTTCCTGCTCCCCGACCATCCACATGTCCAGTTGATACACCGGCGCACCGCTGGCGCGCTCGAGAATCATCGGGTCGAGAAAATCCGGGCCGCATTTGAACACGCGAACCTTGCGCCCTTGATTGCGATGCAAACGGGCCAGCGCAGCGGTGACGGTGGTCTTGCCCTGACCGGAGGCCGGCGCGGCAATCAATACCGCCGGGCAATGACGTGGCTGACTCACAATTCGACGCCTTTTTGCGCTTTGATCCCGGCCTGGAACGCGTGCTTGATCACACCCATTTCGGTGACGGTGTCGGCCAGTTCGATCATCTCCGGCTTGGCGCCGCGACCGGTGACCACCACGTGCTGCATCGGCGGACGGGCCTGCAAGTCGCTGAGCACTTGATCGAGATCCAGATAACCGTGCTTGAGCGCAATGTTCAATTCATCCAGCACCACCAGGCCGATCGACGGATCACGCAGCAATTCGCGGGACACCGCCCACGCGGCTTCAGCGGCGGCGATGTCGCGCTGACGATCCTGGGTTTCCCAGGTGAAGCCCTCGCCCATCACATGAAAACGCACCTGTTCCGGAAAGCGCCGGAAGAACAGTTCTTCGCCGGTGCTGCTGCGCCCTTTAATGAACTGCACCACGCCACACTGCATGCCGTGGCCCATGGACCGGGCGAGCATGCCGAAGGCCGAGCTGCTTTTGCCTTTGCCGTTGCCGGTCAGCACCAGCAGCAGGCCGCATTCATTCGGGGAGTTGGCGATGCGTTCATCGATCACGGCTTTTTTGCGCAGCATGCGCGCCAGATGACGTTCGTCACGATCGGGGGTATCAGTCATGGGGGAGCTCTCCGTTGAGGCTGGATAACGGCGGGCAGGCACAAGAATAGACGGCAAAAAGCCTGGCATCGCCCACCGTGATGCCGCTGGATGGATCAGGCCGGTCTCCGGGCTCATGAGCGGCATTTTTTGCCTGACTGCGCGCCTTCCCATGTTGATATCAACACAGTGGCTCAAGGCGCAGCCTTCACTCATTTACCGTTGCGGGGGCAGCGCCGGGATCATGGCTCTTCGTCGCTTGAAGAGAGTCACTCACCGGCTTCCCTGTTTCACTCTGTCGACCAAGGTCACAGAGCACCTGAAACAAGCCGCGAAGGTTAGAGGGTTGGGGATGGAGCGTCAATTGAAGACGGGCGGCCTGCGAGCGAATAACTGCCGTCGATCAATTATCTGACGCCAATCTTGTGCCACACTCTCAGCAGTGATATCAAAGAGCCACAATCTCACAACACAATAACAAGGGTGAGCCACATGCAAGGCATGATCATCAGCAATCCGAAGCTGGAATTCCTGCGCCCGGTGCTGGAACGCTGGTTTGACTGTATCGACCGCTACAACGCCGTGCGCGGCGATAACGACACGCCTTACTGGTTCGACGAAAAAGCCAACCTGAGCCTGCTTTCCGCCGCGGCCTGGATGGCGGAAATGGTCACGCTGCAACAAACACCGACCCGTAAGCAGACCGAAGAAGGCGAACGCAATGGCCGCGCCGATCTGTTTATCGCGACCAGCGAAGAACGCGCTTACCTTCAAGCGACCCAGCGCTGGCCACGCGTCAACAGCCTGAACCTGACTCAAGCCTTGCAGGACATCACCAGCGACGCCAAACGCATCAGCTACGCCAGCGACCTGAAACTCGGTTGCCTGTTCGTTGCGCCGCAAAAAGCCCAACAAAGCGCCACCCCGGAAGAACTCCAGGACATGGTCGACGATCTGCAAAAGGAACACACCTGCGCCGTGGCCTGGTACTTCCCCTATGCCTATCGCAAGTTGCGCAACGAAGCCGGCAACTATCACCCCGGCATTGCCGTGCTGTTCAAGGAAGCCCGCGGCTGAGCGGTTGAACCATCGCGCACCTGCGCTTCTCTATTGATTAGGTCAATGCATTCATAGGGAAGATCAGCATGCGCAAGCCCCCGCTCGTTCTCGTCATCGTGCTCGCCGGAGGGCTTGCCGCCTGCGGTGAAACCTCCAGACTGCAAGTCTCCGACGGCACCGGCCCGTCACCCAAGCTACCAGAACCGAACAAAACCCTGATCCCGACAGTGAACATCGCCCCGGCGATTGGCTGGCCGGACGGCGCGAAGCCTATCGCCGCGACAGGGACTCAGGTGGCGGCATTTGCCGAAGGCCTCGATCACCCGCGCTGGCTTTACGTGTTGCCTAACGGCGACGTGCTGGTGGCCGAAACCAACGCACCACCCAAACCCGATGACGGCAAAGGTATTCGTGGCTGGGTCATGGGCAAAGTCATGGGCCGTGCCGGCGCCGGCGTACCGAGCCCAAACCGCATCACGCTGCTGCGGGACAAGGACCACGACGGCATCGCCGAAACCCGCACGGTGTTCCTGGAAAACCTCAACTCGCCCTTCGGTATGACCCTGGTCGGCAATGACCTGTACGTCGCCGACACAGACCGCTTGCTGCGCTTCCACTATGAAAACGGCGAGACGGCGATCAAGTCGCAGCCTATGAAGGTGATCGACCTGCCGGGCGGTACGCTGAATCACCACTGGACCAAAAACGTCATCGCCAGCAAGGACGGCAGCAAGCTGTACGTCACGGTGGGTTCCAACAGCAACGTGGCCGAAAACGGCATGGACAAGGAAGAAGGTCGCGCGGCGATCTGGGAAGTGGATCGCGCCACCGGCAACCATCGAATCTTCGCCTCGGGGATTCGTAATCCAAACGGTCTGGCCTGGGAACCTCAGAGCGGCGCACTGTGGACGGCAGTCAACGAGCGCGACGAAATCGGTAGCGATCTGGTGCCGGACTACATCACTTCAGTGAAGGACGGCGGGTTCTACGGCTGGCCTTACAGTTATTACGGTCAGCACGTCGACATCCGCGTCGAGCCGCAAAACCCCGACCTGGTGGCCAAGGCCATCGCTCCAGACTACGCGGTCGGCCCGCATACTGCCTCGTTGGGCCTGACGTTTGCTGAAGGCAACAGACTGCCGGCGCAATTCAAGGAAGGGGCATTCGTCGGCCAGCACGGCTCATGGAACCGTAAACCGCACAGTGGCTACAAAGTGATTTTCGTACCGTTCAGCGCAGGGAAACCGACCGGGCAGCCGATTGATGTACTCACCGGTTTCCTCAATGACGAGGAAAAAGCCATGGGCCGTCCGGTAGGCGTGGTGATTGACCAGCAGGGTGATTTGTTGGTGGCGGATGACGTGGGCAACAAGGTGTGGCGCGTGTCGGCGGCCAAGTAAACGTCAAAAGATCGCAGCCTTCGGCAGCTCAGGGTGTACACCATCCACTGTAGGAGCTGCCGAAGGCTGCGATCTTTTTCAATAGTCGCCTACCTTTTGCGGCACAAGGTTAATCCATCGCCCAACGGCAACAGCGACAGGTCCACACGCGAGTCATCCTTCAAGGCGCGATTGAGCGCCTGGATGGCTCGGGTGTCTTCGCTCTCGGGATTGTCCTCAAGCACCCGGCCGCTCCACAGCGTGTTATCGAACACCGCCAGACCGCCGACGCGCAGCAGACGCAATGCGTGCTCCAGATAGCGTGGGTAGTTGGCTTTGTCGGCATCGATGAAGATCAGGTCGAATGGCTCTTGTTGATCCAGCTGAGCCAGGGTTTCCAGCGCGGGTGCCAGACGCAGATCGATCCGCTCAGCAAGCCCCGCCTCCTGCCAGTAACGACGCGCGGTGGCGTTGTAGTCGCCGGGTATGTCACAGCAGATCAGCGAGCCGTCATCCGGCAATGCAGCCGCCATGCACAAGGCGCTGTAACCGGTAAAGGTGCCGATTTCCAGCAGACGCTTGGCGCCGGTGAGTTTCACCAATAGCGCGAGGAACTGACCTTGCTCGGGCGCCACCTGCCAGCGAGCCATGGGCAGCGCTTGGGTTTCGTCGCGCAAACGCTTGAACAGCGGCGTTTCGCGCAGAGAAACGTCGAGCAGGTATTGATACAGGGAATCGTCGAGATTGAGTGTGCGAGCGGTCATGACAACCTCTGCCATTTAGGGGTTGCGTGCCAAGTGCTCAGGTTGCAAGACGCGCTTGGCGCTCAGATAGGCTTTCTGCCAATAAGCTTTGGACAAGCTGTCGAGCTTCACCGTGCCGCCGGTGGCCGGTGCATGGACGAAGCGACCTTCACCGACGTAGATCCCTGCGTGACTGACCTGAGAACCGCCATTGGTGGCGAAGAAGATCAGGTCGCCAGTTTGCAGACCTTCCTTGCCCACACTGGCCGCCTGCATGCTGATCATCTCGCGCGTGGTACGCGGCAGAGAAATGCCGGCGACGTCACGGTAGACATAACCGATCAGCCCGCTGCAATCGAAACCCGAATCCGGCGTGTTGCCACCCCAACGGTACGGCGTGCCCACCAGGCCGAGCGCGCGGAACAATACGTCTTCTGCCTCTGGGGAGAATGCTTGGGAGGAACCGAAAACAATGGGCGCGCGAACCACCGGTGCAGGTGGCGGTGTACGGCTGGCGCAGGCGCTGAGCAGCGCTGCGAAGAACATGATTGCGAGGCGGGCCGACGTCGACATAGGCAGAGCATCCTGATCTGGCTGCGGCTTTTTCTGCAGGGGGCGCAGAAAAGAAAACCGCCTGCGCAGGACGCAGGCGGTTTGCCATCAATAATAGATCAGGATTCTAGCTGCTACGTGGCAAACTTCAAGTAAGACTTTAAGTTAACCTTACAAAAAGTCCGCTTACTTGCGCGCCGTGACGATCGTCGGGGCCGCAGTCGGTGCCATCGCGAGTGCGCGCTTGGCTTCGATGAAGGTTTTGCTCCAGTAGCTGTCGCCCAGGCTATCGATCCGGACACCACCGCTGCGGCGGCTGCTGGAATGGATGAACTGGTTGTCACCCAGGTAGATCCCGGCGTGACTGACGCGGCCGCGACGGCCATTGGTGGCGAAAAACAGCAAGTCGCCCGGCTCCAGTTTGCTGCGAGAAACCAGCGGAGCGTCGACGTTGATCATTTCGCGAGTGGAGCGTGGCAGGCTCAGGCCGGCTTCTTCACGAAACAGGTAACCGATGAAGCCGCTGCAATCAAAGCCAGCTTCGGAGGTGCCACCGAAACGGTAACGGGTACCAATCAGGGACATGCCCCGTTCGAGGATGCTGTCAGCCAGAACCGGAAGCTGGTACGACTTGCCGCCGGCGAAGTCTGCCAGTTCTTTTTCGGTGGCCGCTTCTTCCTGTTCAAGCGCTTGCTGATAAAGAACGGAAGATTGGTCGGTAGCAGAATTTTTAACCTGCTGTTGTTGCTCTTGCTGGGACACTGGAGAGTGAGCAGCGCAACCGAACAACAGGGTGACGAGTGCGAGGGGCACGAGGGGTGCAAAGCGATTTAGCATGGGCACGACCGTGGCTGATAGTTGTAAAGAAGGCGAGACTATGCCCGCTATCAACCTCATTTGCAAATTCAATCGATCTTTATGTGACTTCTCGGTTTCTCGTTTACATCTAAGCGCTTAAGCCTGTTTTAGACACTCGCGCAGCCTGCAACCCTGTAGGAAAGCGGATTTCTTGACGCCTGAAATATGCCGAAACCCGCTAGGGCCTTGGCTTTACCAGGCTTTTGTTACCAGCCAAGCGTTTCTTTCAGAAAGGGAATTGTCAGCTTGCGCTGAGCTTGGAGGGAGGCCTGATCGAGACGCTCAAGCAGCTCGAAAAGTGCACTCATGCTGCGCGTACCGCGGGTCAAAATAAAATGCCCGACTTCATCGGTCAGGTGCAGACCGCGACGAGATGCGCGCAGTTGCAAGGCACGCAATTTGTCTTCGTCGGAGAGCGGACGCATCTGAAAGATCAACGCCAACGTCAGACGGGATTTGAGGTCCGCCAGTTTCACCGGCAGTTCACGCGGGGATGTCGACGCGGCGATCAGCAGGCGTCGACCGCTGTCACGCAGACGGTTGAATAGATGGAACAGCGCCTCTTCCCAATCCGCCCGACCAGCCACCGCCTGCAAATCATCCAGGCAGACCAGTTCGTACTGTTCGAGGTTGTCGAGGATGGCGATGCCGCGATCAAGCAGTTCGGCCAACGGCAAATACACCGCCGGCTCCCCCAGTTGCTCGAAGCGCAGGCAGGCCGCCTGCAACAAGTGCGTACGCCCTACCCCGTCCTTGCCCCAGAGATAAATCAGGCTTTCGGTCCAGCCGGCGTCGGCTTCGCATAGCCGCTCGACATAGCCGAGTGCAGCGGCATTGGCGCCTGGATAGTAATTGATAAAGGTAGCGTCATCACGCAGACGCACACCTAGGGGCAGCTGAATCGGTTTCATGCTGACTGAACAGTTCCAAAGGAACCGTTAGTGGCCTCTGTGTAAAGTTTGCGAAGTTTATACCCGTGAGGCGAGTCGCACAATGCGACAGACCACAAGCAAAATCAAAGGTTTGCGTTAACACCCTGGTTTTATGACAGTTTCTTTGGCGGCGCATGTGACAGCCGCACGAGGGATCCGGGTCAGCCTGGCATGGAACCAGGCTGCCCGCGATGCTTGATCAGGCCCTCTTAAATCTCGGGCTCATCAACACCGCTGTACATACCCGAATCTTTATACAAATCATGCATATGGCGCACCAGCACCATGATCACCGCCGCCACCGGCAGTGCCAGCAGCACACCGGTAAATCCGAACAGCTCGCCCCCTGCCAGAATCGCGAAGATCACCGCCACCGGGTGTAGACCGATCTTGTCCCCCACCAGCAATGGCGTCAGCACCATGCCTTCCAGCGCCTGCCCCACCATGAACACCGCGACGATACCGAACATGGGATACAGATCGCCGCCGAACTGGAACAGCCCGGCAATCAAGGCCGCACCGATCCCGATAACGAACCCCATGTACGGCACGATCGCCGCCAGACCGGCAATCAACCCGATCAACAGCCCTAACTCCAGCCCGACCAACATCAGGCCGGCCGCGTAGATCACGCCCAATGCCACCATGACCAGCAACTGGCCGCGCACGAATGCACCCAGCACTTCATGGCATTCACCTGCCAGGGTCATAACACGCTCTTCGCGATCACGGGGCAGGAGGCTGCGGATCTTGGCCATCATCAGGTCCCAGTCCCGCAGCAAATAGAAGACCACCACCGGGATCAGCACCAGATTCGCCAGCAAGCCAATCAATGCGAGGCCGGAGGCCGTTGCCTGACTCAGCACCACACCGACAATGTCAGTGGTTTGACCCATATGCTCACTGATCGCAGCCTTGAGCTTGTCGAACTTCCAGAAATTATCCGACAGACCAAATTTCGATTGCGCCCACGGCAGCGCGGTGTGCTGCAACCAGTCGAGCATCTGCGGCGTCAGTTCGTACAAACGAAACAACTGCTTGGCGAGCATCGGTATCAACACCAGCAGCAAGGTCGTGAAGATCAGGGTGAAAAGCGCAAAC
This sequence comes from Pseudomonas rossensis, assembly GCF_039888995.1. Lineage (NCBI taxonomy): Bacteria > Pseudomonadati > Pseudomonadota > Gammaproteobacteria > Pseudomonadales > Pseudomonadaceae > Pseudomonas > Pseudomonas rossensis. The sequence goes on from NZ_JBBWCB010000011.1 coordinate 51,441, forward strand.
ACCGCCACCACGCCCCAGGTCCGAGACAGGCCAGCCTTCTCCAGCCGATCCACCAGCGGGTCGAACAGATAGGCCAGCAGCAACGCGATCAGGAACGGGGTCAGAATCGGATGCAACAACCAGACAAACACGCAGAGCAGGATCACCCCACCCAACCAGAACCAACGCCGCGTATCGGCCATTTACAACTCCCTATGCATCTATATAAAGAAAGAAAACCGTTACCAACGGAATCGCAGCTGCGGCACAGGTGCCGGAGCGGGCGCTACTACTGGTGCCGAACCCTCGGCCGGCTGAACCGGTGCGACGGGTGCAGGCGCTTCACCCGCTGGAACTTCCTGCAATTTGGCCAGCGACAATTGCGCCTTCAACTGTTCGGCGCTGCCATTGACCCGGTAGAGAATCCGGTCGCCGTCGACACTTTGCAGGCGCGCACCAAACGGCTCCAGCAAGCGCCCAAGTGCGGCATAGCGCTCCAGGTTCATGCTCTGCACTTCGAGCAATTGTTCGCCCGAAGCACCTGGCTTGACCACAAACCGAGGCGCCAACCGTTGACTGACCGCCAGCATCACTGCATCGGCTACAGCAGCCTGATCCGCACCCTGAACACTGCCCGCCTCCTTCTTGTCGCCCAGCCACAACTGCCACTTGGCCTGCCACTGGCCGCCCTCTTCACGAGCATGCACCGCGAGCAAGGCGTCAGCGTTGTAACGCTCCGATGCCCCGCGCAGTGGCGTCGCGTCCGTACCTTCCAGATTCGGTGCCGTGGCGACGATCTGCTCACTCAGATCTGCCAGCGGCAGGCGCAGCGGCAAACCACGGTGTTGCGCTGCTCGGCGCAGCGGTGCAGCACTGGCCTGGCCATCACCGACGAGGCTCGAACCCTCGGTGGAATCGTTCAACCACCAGCCGAGGATCGAAGGCCGGTTCGCCCCCCACAACGACAGCCCGGCACGGCGCAACGCTTGCTCGGTGGTGGCCGGGTCGAAATCGACCTTCAGCACTTCCGGCGGACCAGCGTCAAAGCCGTACTGACTGATGATTTGCTGCGGGTCCTTGCGCAGTGCCGCCAACCCCGGGTTTTGCGCAGCCTTGGGATCGCCGGTCAGACGCAACACCAACGTATCCAGCGCTTGCTGGGTCGCTTGATCACGCACTTCCGGGGTTTGACCACTGACAGGCTGACGCACCTGATACAGATTTTTGACGGTTTCGGCATGACTCGCCAGGCTGACCAATGACATACAGCCCGCAAACAAAAATCTAGAAAAAAAACGCATGGAGGATTCCTGACGACAAGAGCGGCTGGAACAGGCCGCGTGAACCGGATTGAGCAAGGCTGTGACCACGCCCCCAAGCAAAACATTCACCTGACCCTGGTAAGTTTTTGCACTGTGCTAACGATAGACGGTTAATAGCGATACCTTATACAGCCATGAAGGATGCAGCCAACACGGGCAATGAAGGTTTTTTTAAGCTGATATGCCCCTGCCGTCGGCCTGAGGATGGCCGCTGCCCCTCAAGCCTGATAAAATCGCGCGCCTTCGCAGACCGGCAACAGCCGGGCACCCTGAAATTCGCGGATGGCAATCGCCTTCGTCAGTTTCGGTGGTCCCACTGGACTCGGTCGTTACCCCTGAATCCCCCCTAAAGGCCTGGATCATGAGCAAGCAACCCTCCCTGAGCTACAAGGACGCCGGTGTAGACATCGACGCCGGTGAAGCATTGGTCGAACGCATCAAGAGCGTCGCCAAGCGCACTGCGCGCCCGGAAGTCATGGGCGGCCTGGGCGGTTTCGGCGCCCTCTGCGAAATCCCTGCCGGCTACAAGCAGCCCGTGCTGGTTTCCGGCACCGACGGCGTCGGCACCAAGCTGCGTCTGGCGCTGAACCTGAACAAGCACGACAGCATCGGCATCGACCTGGTTGCCATGTGCGTGAACGACCTGGTGGTCTGCGGTGCCGAGCCGCTGTTCTTCCTCGACTACTATGCCACCGGCAAACTCAACGTCGAAACCGCGACCCAGGTCGTGACCGGCATTGGCGCTGGCTGTGAATTGTCCGGCTGCTCCCTGGTTGGCGGCGAAACCGCTGAAATGCCTGGCATGTACGAAGGCGAAGACTACGACCTGGCCGGCTTCTGCGTCGGCGTCGTGGAAAAATCCGAAATCATCGACGGTTCCAAAGTCGCTGCCGGCGATGCCCTGCTCGCCCTGCCGTCTTCCGGCCCGCACTCCAACGGCTACTCGCTGATCCGCAAGATCATCGAAGTGTCCGGTGCCGACATCGAAAACATCCAGCTCGACGGCAAACCGCTGACCGACCTGCTGATGGCCCCGACCCGTATCTACGTGAAGCCGCTGCTCAAGCTGATCAAGGAAACCGGCGCGGTCAAAGCCATGGCCCACATCACCGGTGGTGGCCTGCTGGACAACATCCCGCGCGTTCTGCCAAAAGGCGCACAAGCCGTGGTTGACGTCGCGAGCTGGACCCGTCCTGCCGTGTTCGACTGGCTGCAAGAGAAAGGCAACGTTGACGAAAACGAAATGCACCGCGTGCTGAACTGCGGCGTGGGCATGGTCATCTGCGTTGCTCAAGAGCACGTCGAAACCGCCCTGAACGTCCTGCGCGAAGCCGGCGAGCAGCCTTGGGTCATCGGTCAGATCTCCACCGCTGCCGAAGGCGCGGCTCAGGTTGAACTGAAGAACCTCAAGGCACACTGATGCAAGAGCGGATGTCCCAGACCTGTGATGTGGTGGTGCTGTTGTCCGGCACCGGCAGTAACTTGCAGGCCTTGATCGACAGCACGCGGACCGGCGACAGCCCGGCCCGCATCGCTGCGGTGATTTCCAACCGCGCCGACGCCTACGGCCTGCAACGCGCCAGGGACGCGGGTATCGACACCCGCACCCTGGATCACAAGGCGTTCGAAGGCCGCGAGGCCTTCGATGCCGCGCTGATCGAACAGATCGACGCGTTCAACCCCAAACTCGTGGTACTGGCCGGTTTCATGCGCATTCTCAGCGCTGACTTCGTGCGCCACTACGCGGGTCGCCTGCTCAACATCCACCCCTCGCTGCTACCCAAATACAAAGGGTTACACACTCATCAGCGCGCACTGGAAGCCGGCGACACCGAGCACGGCTGTTCCGTGCACTTCGTCACCGAGGAACTCGATGGCGGGCCACTGGTCGTACAGGCAGTAATACCGGTAGAGTTGCACGATTCGCCGCAGAGTCTGGCGCAGCGAGTTCATACCCAGGAACACCTGATTTACCCGTTGGCTGTACGCTGGTTTGCCGAAGGTCGTTTATCACTCGGCGAGCAAGGTGCTTTACTGGATGGAAAGTTACTCGCGGCCAGCGGCCACTTGATTCGAACCTAGGAGATTTTATGCGTCGCGCCCTGCTCTTCGCTTGCGCTCTGCTCGCACTGCCATTTGCGCAGGCTGCAGAACTTCAACCTTTCTCCGCCAGCTACACCGCTGACTGGAAGCAGTTGCCCATGAGCGGCACCGCTGAACGCAGCCTGACCAAGCAAGCCAACGGCGCCTGGAAGCTCAGCTTCAAGGCCTCGATGATGATCGCCAGCCTGACTGAAGAAAGCACCCTGACCCTGGACAAGGACACGCTGCTGCCGCAGTCCTACCACTTCGAACGTGGCGGCCTGGGTAAAGCCAAGAAGGCTGACCTGGATTTCGACTGGACCAACAAAATGGTCACCGGCACCGATCGCGGTGACCCGGTCAAGATCCCGCTCAACCGCGGCATGGTCGACAAATCCACTTATCAGCTGGCCCTGCAGCACGACGTGGCCGCTGGCAAGAAAAGCATGAGCTATCAAGTCGTCGACGATGGTGAAGTCGATACCTATGATTTCCGCGTGCTGGGTTCGGAAAAGGTCGACACCAAAGCTGGCCAGATCGAAGCAATCAAGGTCGAGCGCGTGCGCGACCCGACACAAAGCAAGCGCATCACCGTCCTGTGGTTCGCCAAGGACTGGGATTACCTGCTGGTTCGTCTGCAACAGGTTGAAACCGACGGCAAGGAGTACAACATCATGCTCCTCGACGGTACGGTCAACGGCAAGGCTGTCAAAGGCAGCTGATCCGGCTCGACACAAAAATCCGGAATCCGATAAGGGTTCCGGATTTTTTTTGCCTGCTGAAATTCAGATCCGCGCCAGCGCCTGTGCCAGGTCAGCGCGCAGGTCTTCGACATCCTCGACCCCCACGGACAACCGCACCAACGCATCGCCGATGCCGAGTTGCGCACGAGTATCCGCGGGGATGCTGGCGTGGGTCATGATCGCCGGGTGCTCGATCAGGCTTTCCACCCCGCCCAGGCTCTCGGCCAAGGCAAAGATCCGCACACTCTCGAGGAAGCGCGTGGCACCGGCCAGGTCGCTGTTCAAGTCGAGGGATATCATCCCGCCGAAACCGCGCATCTGCCGCTGCGCCAGTTCGTGCTGCGGGTGCGACGGCAGGCCCGGATAATAGACACGCGCCACCTGCGGTTGACGCTCCAGCCATTGCGCCAGGTCCAGCGCGTTGTTGCAGTGGCGTTCCATGCGCAGCGCCAGGGTCTTCACGCCACGCAGGGTGAGGAAAGCGTCGAACGGCCCGGCGATCGCGCCCACAGCGTTCTGCAGAAAACCCAGACGCTCCGCCAGGTCTGCGTTTTGTCCGACCACCGCGATGCCGCCGATCACGTCGGAGTGGCCGTTCAGGTACTTGGTAGTCGAGTGCAGCACGATGTCGAAGCCCAGCTCCAGCGGGCGCTGTATCCAGGGGCTGGCAAAGGTGTTGTCGGCGACACAGATGATGCCTCGCTGGCGACAGATGCGCGCGATGGCAACGAGGTCGGTAAGGCGCAGCAAAGGATTGCTCGGCGTCTCGACCATGACCATCCGCGTGTCGTCCTGCAGCGCTGCTTCGAATGCCGACACATCAGTCAGGTCGACGAAGCTGAAGCGATGCCCGGCGCTGCGTCGGCGCACCTTGTCGAACAGGCGGAAAGTACCGCCGTACAGGTCGTTGCCGGAGACGATGTGCGAATCAGCATCGAGCAATTCGAGCACGGTGGAAATCGTCGCCAGCCCGGACGCGAACGCGAACGCGAAGGCCTGGGTGCCGCCTTCGAGGTCTGCAACGCAACGCTCCAGCGCAAAGCGCGTCGGGTTGTGCGAGCGCCCGTAGTCGAAGCCCTTGTGCACACCGGGGCTCTGCTGCAAATAGGTGGAGTTGGCGTAAATCGGCGGCATCAGCGCCCCGGTGGAAGGGTCGGGCGTTTGCCCGGCATGGATCACACGGGTGGCGAAGGCACGTGGCACAGCGTTTTCATCGTGTTGACTCATGTAAGGGATCTCCGTAGGTGAATGAGCATGTCGACTCGAGTAATCAAGCCGTAGAAGCCCGAAGCGTCGGCGATGATCGCCACCAGCCCACGGTCGAGCTCCGCGCGTAGTTCAGCCAGACTGGCGCTTGGAGGCAGGGTTTGCAGCTTATCGGTCATCGCGCTGGCCACGCTCGCGCGAAAGTGCGAAGCATCTTCTTGCATGCCAAGCAGAATGTCGGACTCGTCGATCACGCCGACCAGCCGCTGCCCGCCCTCCAGCACCGGCAGTTGCGACACATCAGCCAGGCGCATGCGCTGGAACGCGGTGAGCAGCGTATCGTCCGGGCCCACGCTGATCACCCGGCCATCCTCGAAGCGCCGTGAGATCAGGTCGCGCAGATCGCCGTAATGTTTGTACTGCAGCAGGCCCTGATCGTTCATCCACTGGTCGTTGTAGACCTTTGACAGATAGCGCGTGCCGGTGTCGCAGACGAAGCTGACGACCCGCTTCGGCTCGGTCTGCTCGCGGCAGTAACGCAGGGCCGCCGCCAGCAGCGTGCCGGTCGAAGAACCGCCGAGTATGCCTTCGGCGCGCAGCAGTTGGCGGGCATGATCGAAGCTTTCTTCGTCGCTGATCGAGTAGGCGTGGCGCACGCTGGACAGGTCGGCAATCGACGGAATGAAGTCCTCGCCGATGCCCTCCACCGCCCAGGAGCCGGGCGTGCTCATGGTGCCGCTGCGGCTGTATTCGGCCATCACCGAGCCTACCGGATCGGCCAGCACCATGACCAGGTCCGGTTGCACGCGGCGAAAGAAGCGGGTAAGCCCTGTCAGCGTGCCGGCCGAGCCGACGCCGACGACGATCGCGTCCAGATCATGCTGAGTCTGCGCCCAGATCTCCGGCGCGGTGCTGCATTCGTGGGCCAGCGGGTTGGCCGGGTTGTTGAATTGATCGGCGAAGAAGGCGTCGGGAATTTCCTGCGCCAACCGCGCCGCAACGTCCTGGTAGTAATCGGGGTGGCCCTTGCCGACGTCGGAGCGGGTGATGTGCACCTCGGCCCCCATCGCCTTGAGGTGCAAAACCTTCTCGGTGGACATCTTGTCCGGCACCACCAACACCACTCGGTAGCCCTTGGCACGGCCGACCAGGGCCAGACCAAGGCCGGTGTTGCCGGCGGTGGCCTCGACGATGGTGCCGCCGGGTCGCAGGCTGCCATCACGCTCGGCGGCGTCGATCATCGCCAGGCCGATGCGATCCTTGATCGAACCGCCGGGGTTCTGTGATTCAAGCTTGAGGAACAGCGTGCACGGGCCGGTATCGAAACGGCTGACGCGCACCAGCGGCGTATTGCCGATCAGTTCGAGTACGGCGGGTCGGGAGTCGGTGGGCATGTCGTCACCTCGCTACGCAAATCAGCACTGGATGGACAGCAACCGACGGCGAGTCATCGCGCGCCAGTCACGGCAAAGTATCGCTTGGACCATAGGCCGGGATGGCGCCACCCGCAACCTTGCACAGCCAGCCGGTAGCGTCGCCGGAACGACAAAGCCGCTCGGCGTTCAGACCGAGAACCGCGCCACCATCGTATTCAGATCGACCGCCAACCGAGACAGCTCCTGGCTCGCCGCACTGGTTTGATTGGCCCCGGCCGACGTCTGCAACGCAAGATCGCGAATGTTCATCAGGTTGCGATCCACCTCTCGCGCGACAGCCGCTTGTTCCTCTGAGGCGCTGGCGATCACCAGGTTGCGCTCATTGATCAGGGTAAACGCCGTGGCGATTTCTTCCAGCGCCGTGCCCGCCGCTTTCGCCACTTCCAGGGTCGAACGCGCCCGCGTGTTGCTCTGCTGCATCGAACTGACCGCAGCATCAGTGCCTTGCTGGATGCCAGTAATCATCTGCTCGATTTCCTGGGTCGATTGCTGAGTCCGGTGCGCCAGCGCCCGCACTTCATCGGCCACCACCGCAAAGCCGCGCCCGGCACTCCCGGCCCGCGCCGCTTCGATGGCCGCGTTCAGGGCCAGCAAGTTCGTCTGCTCGGCAATCGAGCGAATCACATCCAGGACTTTGCTGATGCCATAAACCTTCTGCGCCAGGTCCTCGACCTGGGTCGCATTGGCCGTGACATCGTCGGCCAGGGATTCGATGGACAACACGGTCTGATGCACCTGCTCGCGACCGTGCTGGGCGATCCGGTCGGACTCCCGAGACGCTTCGGACGTGGCCACCGCATTGCTCGCAACCTCCTCCACCGCAGCGGTCATCTGATTCACCGCCGTGGCGGCCTGGTCGATTTCCAGGCTCTGCTGATGCAGGCCCCGGGTGGCCTCTTCGGTCACACAACTGAGCTCTTCCGAGGCCGAGGCCAATTGGCTGGACGAGTCGGAAATACGCCGCAGGGTTTCGCGCAAACTCCCCTGCATGCTCTTGAGTGCGTGCAACAGCCGCGCCGGCTCGTCCTTGCCGCTGATGCTGATATCACCGGTGAGATCGCCGCCAGCCACCCCTTCAGCCACCTTCAACGATTGGGAAAGCGGCACGACGATGCTGCGGGTCAGCAGCAGCGCCAGGCCGATGGTCATCAGCGCCGTCAGGCCGATCATCACCCCGACCCCGACCCGCGAATGGTTGAACACTTGGCGCCCCGCCTCCGTCGCCAGGTTAACGTTGTGCTTGTTCAGTTCGAGCAATGACTTGAGGGTGACGGCGATTTCATCGGCCAACGGACTCATCTCGCCATTGAGGATGGCGGACGCCTCTTCCACCCGTCCCTGAGCAGACAGCGTCATCACCTGAGTCTGGAACTGCAGGTAGTGTTGCTCCGAGGCTTTGAAGCGGTCGAACAGCACACGCTCTTCGGGCAACACGATCAGCGCGTCATAACGCTGCTGAGGCTCACCCAGGATGCCTTTGAGCTCGTTGAGTTTGCTGACGTTTTGCGCCAGCGCCTGCGGGTCCCGATTGATCAGCAGGCGCATGGTCAATGCCCGCAGCCGCAGCATGTCCTGATTCATCTCCCCGACCGCCATCACGCTGGGCAACCAGTTGTCATCGACCTGATCGGACTGCGCGCGCATGTTCGACATTTGCAGCAGGGCGAACGCCCCCAATCCAAACACCATCAACGCCAGCAGGCCAAAACCCAGGCCCGCGCGCGGCGCAATATTGAGACTTCTGATACTCATTAATCTGGTTCCTTCCAAAAGTGCCGCCTCAATCCTGCAGCGGGTTGCCTTAGAAGGTATCGGCCCTGAGAGATTTTGCGTAAGACGAAAAAGTGATATCAAAACGCCTTGCTACTTCGATCGTCGGGCGGTAACGATTCAGCGCACGGCAATGGGCGAGTGAGAAAGTGGAACGCGTCATGGGAGGAATGCTCTATACCTTCAAGGTCTTTTTTGACCGAATGACTTTTTCCTGTTGCCTGCGAGGTTTCCCATGACTGTCACCGTCAATACCGTTTCCGCCGAAGGTTTTCGTCACAGCGTACAGATCGATGATCACGAACTCTTTGCCGACGTACCGACACTCGCCGGCGGCGAAGGCTCGGCGCCCGAGCCGCACGATTACTTCGACGCGGCCCTGGGTGCCTGCAAGGCCCTGACCCTGAAGATGTACGCGAAGAAGAAAGACATCCCGCTGACCGGTGTCACTGTCGAAGTCAAACGTGGCAACAGCGAAGAGCAGAAAGGTAAATATGCCCTGCACGTCAAATTGACCCTCAAGGGTGTGCTCACCGACGCTCAGCGCGATGAGCTGCACCGCGTGGCCGACCGTTGCCCGGTCCACAAGTTGATGACCACCACCGACGTCAGCATCGAAACACACCTGTCTGAAGGTGCCTTCAGCCAATAGCGGCAAGGGCTGCGCAAGCGGGTTATGCTCCACGCATTACCCGCTCAGCCTGGAATGCAGCATGAACACTCCGCTCGTGATTCGTCCCCGCGCCGAAGATGTCGAAGGCCAGCCAATTCTTCGCCCGCTGCCGTCAGCCAAATGCCGCAGCGTCGGGCCTTTCGTGTTTTTCGACCACATGCTCGAAACCCGTTATGAGGCGGGAAAAGGCATGAACATCCGTCAGCATCCGCACATTGGTCTGTCGACTCTCACGTACTTGTTCGAAGGAAAAATCCAGCACAAGGACAGCCTCGGCTCCGATCAGGTGGTGGAGGCCGGTGATGTCAGCTGGATGACGGCGGGCAGCGCGATTGCCCACGTCGAACGCACGCCTGACGCCTTGAAGGACAGCGGTTTCACCCTGCACGGTTTGCAGATTTGGCTGGCCTCACCGAAAGAGCAAGAGCACGGTCCCGGACACTACAGTCACCATCCGGCGGCCACGCTGCCGGTCAGCGATAACCTGGGGGTGAAGATCCGGATGATTGCCGGGTCAGGCTTTTGCCTGGAGTCACCGGTCCCGGTGCTTTCTCCTACCTTGTATGCCGAATTGAACCTGCAAACGGCGACCACATTGCTGATTCCAACCGAGCATGAAGAGCGGGCGTTGTATGTGCTGGACGGCGAGGTGCAACTGGATGGCGAGCTGATAGATCCGCATTCGCTGGTGGTGTTGCCGGCCGGGGAAGAGATGACGCTGTTCGCTGAGAGCGATTGTCATGCCGTGCTGTTTGGCGGAGCGCCGCTGGATGGGCCGCGGCGGATCAACTGGAACTTCGTGGCGAGCGATCCGGCGTTGATCGATGAGGCGCGGCGACGCTGGGCGGCCGGGGATTGGCCGACGGTGCCAGGGGAAAGAGAGCGGATCGAATTGCCTTAGGGCAAAAATCAAAAGATCGCAGCCTTCGGCAGCTCCTACATGTAAATGCATTCCCCTGTAGGAGCTGGCGCAGCCTGCGATCTTTTGATCTTGAGGCAATCAGCCTTTAAACACTTCATCCAGCAAGTTGTGCATCGACGTAAACGCACGACTTGCCGTCTTCGCGTCATACATCATCATGCCCGGCACTTTGGCGTGCGGATCGGTGAAGGAATGCACCGCGCCGCCGTAGCTCAGCCGTTGCCAATCCACGCCTGCCGCGTTCATCTCATCTTCAAACGCCGGCAGTTGCTCTTTCGGCACCAATGGGTCGGATGCACCGTGCAGCACCAACACCGAACCCTTGATATTCCTGGCATCAGCCGGATTCGGCGAATCCAGCGTTCCGTGGAACGACACCGCCGCTTTCACCGGCGCTCCGGTGCGCGCCAGATCCAGCGCGCAGCAACCACCGAAGCAGAAACCAAAGGTCGCCAGTTTCGAGCTATCGACCGCCGCTTCGTTCTGGATTTGCAGCTGATTGAATGCTGCTTGCATGCGTTTGCGCAACAACGGCCGGTCATGCTTGAGCGGCGTCATGGCTGCACCCGCCTCGTCGCCGTTCTGCGGACGGACCGACTGACCGTAGAGGTCCGCGATCAGCACCAAATAAAAGACGTCAGAATAAAAAAACCCGCCGAAGCGGGTTTTTGTACAACGCAGTTAAACCGACAGTTCAACCAGCAGCTTGTTGAGACGGCGCACGTAGGCGGCCGGGTCTTTCAAGCTGTCGCCGGCGGCCAGGGCCGCCTGATCGAAGAGAATGTGCGACAGGTCGCCGAAGCGTTCGTCGCTCTGCTCGTTGTCGAGCTTCTCGATCAGCGGGTGAGCCGGGTTGAATTCGAAGATCGGCTTCGATTCAGGAACCTTCTGACCGCTGGCTTCCAGGATCTGACGCATCTGCATGCCCAGGTCCTGCTCGCCGATGGCCAGAATCGCCGGGGAGTCGGTCAGACGATGGGAAACCCGCACTTCAGCAACGGAGTCGCCCAGTGCAGTTTTCAGACGCTCAACCAGACCTTCTTTGGACTTGGCCACTTCTTCCGCGGCTTTCTTGTCTTCTTCCGAATCCAGGTTGCCCAGGTCCAGGTCACCGCGCGCCACGTCGACAAAGCTCTTGCCGTCGAAGTCGCTGAGGTAGCTCATCAGCCACTCGTCGATGCGGTCGGTCAACAGCAGCACTTCGATGCCTTTCTTGCGGAAGACTTCCAGGTGCGGGCTGTTCTTGACTTGCGCGTAGGTTTCGCCGGTCAGGTAGTAGATCTTGTCCTGGCCTTCCTTGGCGCGAGCCAGGTATTCGGCCAGACCCACCACTTGCTCGCCTTCATCACCGCTGGTTGATGCGAAACGCAGCAGGCCAGCGATTTTCTCTTTGTTGGCGAAGTCTTCTGCCGGGCCTTCTTTCATGACCTGGCCAAAGTTTTTCCAGAAGCTCTTGTATTGCTCAGGCTCGTTCTTCGCCAGCTTTTCCAGCATGTCGAGAACGCGCTTGGTCAGCGCCGACTTCATGGAATCGATGATCGGGTCTTTCTGCAGGATTTCCCGCGACACGTTCAGCGACAAGTCGTTGGAATCGACCACGCCTTTGATGAAGCGCAGGTACAGCGGCAGGAACGACTCTGCCTGATCCATCACGAACACGCGCTGCACGTACAGCTTCAGGCCTTTTGGCGCTTCACGCTGGTACAGATCGAATGGAGCACGGGCCGGCACGTAGAGCAGCGAGCTGTATTCGAGCTTGCCTTCGACCTTGTTGTGGCTCCAGCTCAGCGGGTTTTCGAAGTCATGAGCGACGTGTTTGTAGAACTCCTGGTATTCCTCGTCCTTGATCTCGGTACGCGGACGGGTCCACAGGGCGCTGGCGCGGTTGACGGTTTCCCATTCAACGGCCGGTTGCTCTTCGCCTTCAACGGCTGCCACTTCTTTCGGCAACTCGATCGGCAGAGCGATGTGGTCGGAGTACTTCTTGATGACGTTGCGCAGACGCCAGCCATCGGCGAATTCGTCTTCACCGGATTTCAGGTGCAGGACGATACGGGTGCCGCGCTCGGCTTTATCAACGGTGGCAACTTCAAAATCGCCTTCACCCTTGGACGACCAGTGCACGCCTTCGCTGGCAGCAGCACCGGCACGACGGCTGAACACGTCGACTTTATCGGCGACGATGAATGCAGAGTAGAAACCCACACCGAATTGACCGATCAGGTGCGAGTCTTTTTTCTGATCGCCGGAGAGATGTTTCATGAAATCGGCAGTGCCGGATTTGGCGATGGTACCCAGGTGGGTGATCGCATCTTCACGGCTCATGCCGATGCCGTTGTCTTCGAGGGTGACGGTTTTAGCGTCCTTGTCGAAGCTCACACGGATTTTCAGTTCGGCGCCACCTTCCAGCAACTCGGGCTTGGACAGGGCTTCGAAACGTAATTTGTCGACAGCGTCAGAGGCGTTCGAGATCAATTCGCGAAGGAAAATTTCCTTGTTGGAATACAGCGAATGGATCATGAGGTGCAGCAGCTGCTTCACCTCGGTCTGGAAGCCCAGGGTTTCCTTTTGAGTTTCCACACTCATGGTCATCAAACTCCAATCAGATGGCAGTGGCCGCGACCTGAAGGGTCGGCGGCGGGTTGTCATCAAAGTTGGGGGCTGAGTTCAGGATTTCAAGGGCTCTTCAATTTTGAAATGGGCGCGGGCTGTGGCAATCGGTTCGGCTTCAGTGCTTTGCCAGGCCGTAATCGCAACGTTGGCGACCCGGCGACCCTGCCGGCAAACCTGGCATCTGGCCCAGGTGTCGCGAAACTGCCCGGCGCGCAGATAGTCGAGGGAGAAATCGATGATCTTCGGCACACCCGGCGAACCGGTGAAAATCAGCAGGTGCAGCGCTGCGGACAGCTCCATGAACCCGGCAATCACGCCACCATGAATCGCCGGCAATAAAGGGTTACCAATGTTGTCCTTGTTGGCCGGCAATCGAAACAGCAGATCATCCCCCACCCGCGAACATTCGATGCCGATCAATTTGGCGTAGGGAATCAGGTGCAGCAGCGAAGCGTAGTCGCCCTGCTCATGTGCCTGCTGAAGTTGTTCCTTGAAGGAATCGGTCATTTCGCACCTCCTGCGATGACGCCGCCAAAGCCTTTGGTGCCTTTGATCGCTTTGCCCATACGCATGAAGGTGCCCACTACATGGGCGATGGGCTGCTCAGGATCGTCCTGATAGGCGAAACCGCGAGCAAAGATCACATCCGTGGTCACCCGGTAGCACTGGGCAAAACCGTAGACATCTTTATGCGGCTCGGCGGCGTGCATGTAGTCGATGCGCAGGTCGAGGGTCGGGCAAACTTCGAACTCGGGCAGCACGCAGAGGGTGGACATGCCGCAGGCCGTGTCCATCAGCGAGGTCAGCGCCCCGCCATGAATCACGCCGGTTTGCGGGTTGCCAACAATTTTAGGACTGTACGGCAAGATGACCGTCAGGCCTTCGCTACTGGCGCTGTGAACCCGCAGCCCAAGTACCTGACAATGTCGCAGCGCCGATAGAAATCGTGTAGCGCGCTCAAAAACGGGGTTTTCGGCCATTTTGATAAAACTCTTCTTAGTGTTCAGGTAACGCACTAGGCGTTTCAGTAAAAGTTCCCGTCGGAATAAACTTATATATCTGTATGATTTGAGGAACTTAACGCTATGGGCTGTGCTCTTAAGGTCAGTAGATATTTTCCATAAGGAGAAACACCCCATGCGTAAGACTTTAGCTGTTGCCTTGATGTTGACCGCTTCCCTCGGTCTCGCAGCCTGCGATAAAAAATCCGAGGACAAAGCTCAAGATGCTGCCAAACATGCTGAGCAAGCTCAGCAAGACATGAGCAAAGCTCAGGATAAAGTGAACGACGCTGCGAAAGAAAACGCCGAAGCCGCCAAAGCTCAGGCTGAATCGGATGCAGCGGCAGCAAAAGAAGCACCTAAAAACTAAAACAGTTTTTAGCGTGATAAAGAAAACCCGCCAAGTGCGGGTTTTCTTTTGCCTTCTGTTTTTTGCACTGCAGGCGTTACAGCAAAATAGTTTTAAAAGTCGGACTAATCATCAACAGCAACGAACACACTAGTCCGACGAACCATACCAGGCTCCGCTGCCAGGCCAGATCAACCCAATAGCACAGCAAATAAATGATTCGCGTAATCACGAAGATGATTGCCAGTAAGTCGATCAGCCACCCCGCTGTCTGCGTGGTGTGCGCCATCAACACCCCCACCGCGAACAGAATGAACGCCTCAAAACAGTTTTGATGAGCCGCCAACGCACGGGCACCAAAGCCTGTCAGTTGCGCCTGTTGCTGACGCGGCAGATGGTTGTCATAACCACCCTGGTCATTCATCGCCTTGGCCACGGGAATTTTTGCCACAAAAATCAGCAAGGCACTGATAAACACACACCAGAACGGAATACTCATCAAACAGCCTCTTTAATCGCCTCGGGCAATGGCGCCTCTGTAGGTGTATAGACCATCACGTCGAGAACGTCGGAATGAAACTCCCGGCGGTACAACACCAGCACCACGCCGGCACTCATCAACATGAACAACCACGGGCTGACGAACCAGGCCAGCATGGTCATGCCGAAGTAGTAAGAGCGCAGTCCGAAGTTGAACTGGTTGGCGGCCATGGAAATGACGCGGGCCGCCCGGGCAGCAAAGGCTTTGCGCTCTTGTTCGGAAACGTGACGCTCACCGACCATAGGCGCCGAGCCCACCAGAATGGCCGCAAAGTTGTACTGGCGCATGCACCAGCTGAACGTAAAGAACGCATAGACAAACACCAGCGCCAGGCACAGCAACTTGATCTCCGACATTCCCTGGGACGCCTGTTGCACCATCGGGATATCCGCCAACAACGACACTGCCCGTTCGGAGGCTCCGAGCACCGTGAGAATGCCGGCCAGGATAATCAGTGTGCTGGAGGCGAAGAACGAGGCGTTGCGCTCCAGGTTACCGATCACGCTGGCGTCAGCGATGCGGTTGTCGCGCAACAGCATGCGACGCATCCAGTCTTCGCGATAAAGGTGCAGCACGCTGGCCAGGCACGCGGTGTCGCGGCCTTTCCACGTCGCATAACGGGTGTAGCCGCCCCAGCAGATGGCGAACCAGAGCGCGGCGAGGATGTGGATCATGTTGGCGTGGATGAACGACATGCAGGTCCTTGTGATGTGTTTGTGGAGTAGCGAAATTCTTGTGGGAGCGAGCTTGCTCCGGGCGGCGATCCGACGATGGCGGACTATCAGTCGGCATCACTATTGAATGTTATGCCCTCATCGCGAGCAAGCTCGCTCCCACATTAGATTTGTACAAGCCCATAAAAAATGCCCCGTATCGATTGATACGGGGCATTTCCATGTGTGTTCACAGCCCGCTTGTGACGGGCGATGAAGCGGCTTAAGCCAGTGCTTCTTCGCGCTTGCCCAGCATACGATCGCAAACCACCGCGACAACCAGGGTCATGACCGACGGCACCAGCCAGGCCAGGCCTTGCTCGCTCAGCGGCAGGTGGGACAACTGAGTCGGCATCCAGTCCGCCAGACCCGCGCCCTTGAGGGCGTCGATCAAACCGAAGATGAACGACACCAGCATCACCGGACCGACGATGCGGCCCTGCTCATGCCAGAAGTCCTTGCAGAAGCTCAGGGCGACCAGGGCAATGCACGGCGGGTAGATCGCGGTCAGCACCGGGATCGAGAACGCAATCAGCTTGGTGAGGCCCAGGTTGGACACCAGCAGGGAGAACGCGGCCAGGATGATGACCAATGTCTTGTAGGACAGCGGCAGCACACGGCTGAAGTATTCGGCGCAGGCACATGTCAGACCCACCGCCGTCACCAGGCAGGCAAGGGAGATCAGCACCGCCAGAAAACCGCTGCCCAGAGAGCCGAAGGTGTGTTGCACGTAAGCGTGCAACACCGCCGCGCCGTTGGTGGCACCCGCGGCCACTTCATGGCTGCCCGAACCGAGACGGAACAGGCTGACGTAAACCAGCGCCAGACCCACGCCGGCAATCAGCCCGGCGATGATCGCGTAACGGGTAATCAACACTGGCGACTCGACGCCACGGGAGCGGATTGCGTTGACGATGACAATACCGAACACCAGCGCGCCCAAAGTATCCATGGTCAGGTAACCATTGATGAAGCCTTGGGAGAACGGTGCCGCCACGTATTCCGGGGTGGCCACGCCGACATCACCGGCCGGCAATGCAAACGCGGCGATGCCGAGCGCGGCCAGCGCGATGATCTTCAGCGGCGCGAGGAAACGTCCTACGGTATCCAGCAGCCGACCCGGATAGAGCGAGATGAAGAACACCAGCAGGAAGTACACCGAGCTGTAGAGGAACAGCGCCAGCGGGCTCTCGCCGGTCAGCGGCGCCAAGCCGACTTCGAATGACACGCTGGCAGTGCGCGGTGTCGCGAACAGCGGGCCGACAGCGAGGTAGCACGCAGCAGCCAGCAGGCCACCGGCGACTTTCCCTATCGGGCTGCTCAAGGCATCCATGGCGCCACCGACCTTGGCCAAGGCGACGACGGTGATCACCGGCAGACCGACCGCAGTGATCAGAAAACCCAGCGCCGCCATCCAGACATTTGGACCGGACTGCAAACCGACGATAGGCGGGAAGATGATGTTGCCAGCCCCGACAAACAGGGCAAACGTCATAAAACCAAGTGCCAGGATGTCCTGGCCTTTCAACACTTTCATTAAGGAAATACCACACTACTGAATCGGAATTTAGAGAGGGATTTCCCTGAGGGGTGAGGGAAATGCTGTCGGTCCGTATAGGACTGACCCGTTTAGCGCGTAGCAACCTTGTGGGTCGCGGACGCAAAAATGGCTGCTAGCCTAACGAATTTGCCCGACAAACGCACTGTTAGGGTGCGAAGTATCCGATACACGACATTACCGTGTCGCGTTTACATATATAAAGGTCAAAAGATCGCAGCCTCGTTGCACTCGACAGCTCCTACAGGGGATACGAAACCTTGTAGGAGCTGTCGAGTGCAACGAGGCTGCGATCTTTTGATCTTCGCAAATGACAAAGGCCACCCGAAGGTGGCCTTTGTCTGGTGAAGCGTCAGATAAGCGCGAGGCTTACTTGATCGCCCAACCGGTCAGCTCGGACAAAGCCTTGCCGATGTCTGCCAGCGAACGCACGGTTTTAACGCCTGCGTCTTCCAGGGCAGCAAACTTCTCGTCTGCAGTGCCTTTGCCGCCAGAGATGATTGCGCCAGCATGGCCCATGCGCTTGCCCGCAGGGGCAGTCACACCAGCGATGTAGGAAACAACCGGCTTGGTCACGTGTGCCTTGATGTAGGCAGCCGCTTCTTCTTCAGCCGAACCGCCGATCTCACCGATCATCACGATCGCTTCGGTCTTCGGGTCTTCCTGGAACAGCTTCAGGATGTCGATGAAGTTCGAGCCCGGGATCGGGTCACCGCCGATGCCGACGCAAGTCGACTGACCGAAACCGGCGTCAGTAGTCTGCTTCACAGCTTCGTAGGTCAGGGTGCCGGAACGGGAAACGATACCGACCTTGCCTGGCAAGTGAATGTGACCTGGCATGATGCCGATCTTGCATTCGCCTGGAGTGATCACGCCTGGGCAGTTAGGACCGATCAGGACTACGCCCAGCTCGTCGCACTTGACCTTGGCATCCAGCATGTCCAGGGTAGGAATGCCTTCAGTGATGCAAACGATCAGCTTGATGCCGCCGAATGCTGCTTCCAGGATGGAGTCCTTGCAGAAAGGAGCTGGAACGTAGATCACGCTGGCGGTGGCGCCAGTGGCAGCTACAGCATCTTTCACGGTGTTGAACACTGGCAGACCCAGGTGCTCGGTGCCGCCTTTGCCAGGAGTTACGCCACCCACCATCTTGGTGCCGTATTCGATGGCTTGCTGGGTGTGGAAACTACCTTGCGAACCGGTAATACCCTGGCAGATAACTTTGGTGTCTTTATTGATCAGGACGCTCATTATTTGCCCTCCGCAGCTTTGACAACTTGTTGAGCAGCGTCGGTCAGGCTGGTAGCAGCGATGATGTTCAAACCGCTTTCTGCCAGTACTTTAGCGCCCAGCTCAGCGTTGTTGCCTTCAAGGCGAACAACAACCGGGATTTTCACGCCGACTTCTTTCACAGCGCCGATGATGCCTTCGGCAATCATGTCGCAACGAACGATGCCGCCGAAGATGTTGACCAATACTGCAGCGACGTTAGTGTCGGACAGGATGATCTTGAACGCTTCGGTAACGCGTTCTTTGGTAGCACCGCCGCCCACGTCGAGGAAGTTGGCTGGTTTGCCGCCATGCAGGTTGACGATGTCCATGGTACCCATGGCCAGGCCAGCACCGTTGACCATGCAACCGATGTTGCCTTCCAGCGCTACGTAGTTCAGTTCGAACTTGGCAGCGTGCGCTTCGCGCGGATCGTCTTGCGACGGATCGTGGAAAGTCTTCAGCTTAGGCTGACGGTACATGGCGTTGGCGTCGATGTTGATCTTGGCGTCGAGGCAATGCAGATCGCCGTCAGCCTTGATCACCAGCGGGTTCACTTCCAGCAGAGCCAGGTCGTGATCCTTGAACAGCTTGGCCAGACCTACGAAGATCTTGGCGAACTGAGCAACTTGCTTGCCTTCCAGACCCAGCTGGAATGCCAGCTCGCGACCCTGGAATGGCTGAGCGCCAACCAGTGGATCGATAGTGGCCTTGAGGATTTTCTCAGGGGTGTCGTGAGCGATTTTCTCGATGTCCACGCCACCTTCGGTGGAAGCCATGAACACGATGCGACGGCTCGAACGGTCAACGACAGCGCCCAGGTACAGCTCTTTAGCGATATCAGTGCACGATTCAACCAGGATCTTGGTGACTGGCTGACCATTGGCATCAGTCTGGTAAGTCACCAGACGCTTGCCCAACCACTGTTGAGCGAATGCTTTGGCGTCTTCTTTGCTGCGAACCAGCTTAACGCCGCCCGCTTTACCGCGACCACCTGCGTGAACCTGGGCTTTGACAACCCATTCGGTCCCGCCGATTTTGTCGCACGCTTCTGCTGCTGCTTCCGGGGTGTCTACGGCGAAACCCTGGGATACTGGCAGCCCGTATTCAGCGAACAGCTGCTTACCCTGATACTCGTGAAGATTCATGCTAATTACCGTCTTCGTTAGGTACTGCGCATTCGGTGCTGCACTTGTTCAAGTGCCGCACCACCTGTGACTGCTGCTTGCGTAGGTGTTCCGGATAACCGGTGAGACTACGCAAGGCTGCGTCCGGCGGACATTCCGCGGTGAGTCTTGCACGCAAGGCTCACGACGGGCCTTCCGCCGTGGTTTCTTATTGTCTTGTCTTAACGCTTCTTGCGGTTGGCGATGTGGATGGCGCCGCCATTCACAGCCAAAGCTGCTTCGTGCAAGGCTTCGGACAGGGTCGGATGGGAGAAAACCATCATGCCCAGGTCTTCAGCGCTGGTGCCGAATTCCATGCCGATCGCGCCCTGCTGAACCAGTTCTGCAGCGCTCGGGCCAATCACGTGGACGCCCAATACGCGGTCAGTCTTGGCATCAGCAATGACTTTCACGAAACCGCCGGTATCGTTTGCTGCCATGGCACGGCCACTGGCTGCGAACGGGAAAGTGCCGACGTTAACTTCAACGCCTTCAGCTTTCAAGGTCTGCTCGGTTTTGCCGACCCACGCGATTTCCGGGTGAGTATAAATAACAGACGGGATCAGGTCATAGTTGATTTGGGCTTTGTGGCCCTTGATGCGCTCAACCACCATGATGCCTTCTTCGGACGCCTTGTGCGCCAGCATCATGCCGCGAACCACGTCGCCGATCGCGTAAACGCCCGGTACGCTGGTGGCGCACTGGTCGTCAACGAAAACGAAACCGCGCTCGTCGATGTTCACACCGCTGTCAGATGCCAGCAGTTCGGTGGTCACTGGACGGCGACCAACGGCAACGATCAGCTTGTCGAACGTGATGTTCTGTTCGCCATTGGCATCGGTGTAGTTCACGACAACTTCGTTGCCGTTCACTTTGGAACCGGTGACGCGAGCGCCCAGCTTGATGTCCAGACCTTGTTTGGTCAGGGTCTTGTAGGCTTCTTTGGAAACGGCGTCGTCAGCCGCTGGCAGGAACTTCTCCAGGGCTTCCAGAACAACCACTTCGGAACCCAGACGGGACCAGACCGAACCCAGTTCCAGAC
>NZ_JBBWCB010000101.1:0-20641 GCF_039888995.1 Pseudomonas rossensis
GTCAGCTCTTTGTCCGTGGTGCGCCAGGTGACGGAAGTGGCCTGGTCAAAGTAGGGTGGTGCCAGATCGGCGTTGTGCAGGATAGCCTGTTCGTTCCCGCGGACCTGGTTATTGAAAAATTTCGGGTAATCGGCAACTGACATGTGGTGCACCTGACGTTCCATCGTGACGTTGGACGCAAGGTCCAATTCGACCTCGGTGATGACCCCCAGCGCGCCATAGCCACCGATGGCAGCGTGGAACAAGTCGGCATTTTCGGTGCGAGACGCTTCTATTACCGAACCGTCGGCGAGCACCAGCTGCAGGGAACGCACCGAGTTGATCACCGGACCGGCGCCGACATAACGTCCATGAGCATTGACCGACAGCGCCCCGCCGACGGTGAAGTTGGCATAGCTCTGCATGATTTTTACCGAGAGGTCGTGTGGGTCGATGACCGACTGCAGGTCGCGCCACCGCATCCCTGCTTGCACGCGTATGACCCTGTTCTCAGGCGAGTAACGGATTACCCGATTGAACTGACGCATATCGAGGTGCAGGCTGTCTTCTGTGGCAATCTGTCCTCCCATGCTATAGCGGCCACCACCGATACTGACCGGGCCTGACCACATAGCGAGCGCCTGTCGAATTTCGTCGGTGGTACGCGGGGCGAACAGGCGATTAACCCAAATCGGGTTGAGCAGCGTCACATCGTTAACCAAGACGCCCGAAGGTGCCGCCCATACCGACCAGGGTGACAGCACACTGACTGCAATCCCGGCCATGCCAGCCTGGAGTAGATTGCGCCGAGTGAGATTATGCGACGGCTCTGAAGGGGAGTACGGTCGCGTGTTGTCGATCATATTGCGCTACCCCCCTGTGAATCGAAAATGACGCGCACATTCGGACTTCGAAGCAGGCTCGCTGGAGTGACGGTACACCGTTGCCACGGAATTCGGCCGAAATACCACAACCGCCAAAAGGATAGATTCGTCTCGGCGTTATGTCGCAGCAACGTTGCGAACGTCTCCACCTCACCGAGCTGAATGTTCGTCGCTTCATCGATGACTTCACGGACGAAGCGAGAACAGAACTGGCGCCGCGAGCGTATGTTGAACCCGGTGTCATAGAAAGTGCCTAGCCGACGAACAACGGCTGTCTTTAGCACCCTGCGATGCGTGTCGTTGAGCGGCGCGATTAGCCTCGCGACTACACAGCGTCCGTGGTCGGAGCGCTCCAGGAAGTGCGTCAGCAATGTTGTTCGCGCAAACGGAAACGTGCTTTCCGCAATCAATGGATCATCGCCGCAGTTGTCGACGACCACTCCCACATGGTTCGTCCATGAGTTCGTCGCGCTGGCGACCTCCATGAAGGGGCGCGCGGTGACACGGATGAACACCAGGTCTCCGATATGCAAATCGCCCACCGGCGGCCTACCCGGCGCTGTGGCATTGAGTACCGTGACGTGCGACCCCACACCCACGCGCACCGAACGAATTATTCTGATCATCCCGTTCCTGATGGACATGCTCGCCTCCTAGCTCTTCTGAGAGTTCAGCATGAGAGGGTGGTCGCATAATTCGCAACTTGTTCGTTTATATTTCGTTAAACTGATACCTTTGGTATCGAATATCAATACGTTAATGACGCAGATTACCCGGCTCATTTTGACCATAAAGCAGCGTCTCAAGGCAGCAGGTATGACCTATCGCGACGTTGCACAAGCGCTCGACCTATCGGAGCCCAGCGTGAAGCGCCTGCTGGCTAGCGGGCGTCTGACGGTTGAGCGCCTCGCCCAGCTCTGTGATCTGCTGGGTCTGACGATGGCGGAATTGCTTCAGGAGGCGGAGTTGTCGGCACCGCGCCTGCAAATGCTAAAGCGTGAACAGGAAGCGCAACTTGTATCAAACGAGAAGTTGTTGCTGGTGGCCGTATGTGCGCTGAATCATTGGTCGCTGGAAGAAATAGTGTCTGCCTACCGCCTGTCGAAAGCCGAGTGCATCAAGAACCTGCTGGTGTTGGAGCGGATGGGCCTGGCAAACCTGAAACCGGGAAACCGCATCAGGCTGCTCGTAGCGCGAGACTTTGATTGGCTGTCGGATGGCCCTATCCGGAAATTCTTTCTGCAGCAGGGATTACCCGATTTTTTGGGAAGCCGGTTCGACGTTCCTGACGAGACAATGGACTTTGCTCATGGCATGTTGACGAAGTCTGCGTACGCCCAGTTGCAGGTCGAAATGCACAGGTTGCGTAGCAAACTGGCAGCGCTTCACAACGAATCGTTGACCGCCCCTTTGTCCGAGAAACGCGGAACTGCGCTCCTACTGGCAATGCGTGTATGGGAACCACAGGCGTTCAGAAAGCTTAAGCGGATATAGCCGACCAGCAGGGATAACGCAGGGAGATCTTCGCGCCAGACGTCCGCTATCCGGCAGCGATTGCGAAGGACCGGTTTTGGCCGATTTCTGCCTGTCGCGACCGGCAGGAAACGACCCATTGCGGTCAGTCGCTGAATCGGGTGGACAAAAAACATTGCCCACCAATCCTCATCCAGGCCACCTCGCTAAGGTGCGTAGAGTTTCAAGCGCTCACTGACGTGCACTCGATCCAATCCGAGTATCCAGGGCCGTCAATACTTCATGGGCGGCTTTCACCTTCGCAGGGAGGGGATAGTTCTTGTTCGCCAGCGTCACGATGCCCATGCCCTTGGCTGGAACAAAGGCCACGTAAGCGCCGAAACCGTCCGTCATGCCTGGCTTGTTAATGAGCACGTTACCCTGCGGTGGCAGCGGAGGGTTGAGCCGGGTAATTTCATGGGCCTCAAGGATCATTGGGTACGAGTTGCCCGCGAGCAAGCGGTCGAGCTCTATTGGATATGGGTAAAACTCCCATCCCAAGCCCTGCGTCATATCTGCGACCTTGTAGTAGCCTGTATGCGTTGCAGTGATCGCACGTTGCAGAGGCTCATCCAGATCCACCTCCTGCATGTTTGCCTCGACGAAATGAATCATGTCCGCCGAGCTGGATGTCACGCCATAACCCTCGGCATACAGAACACCTGGGACCATCCTGGACGGTACGCCCTCTTTGCTATAGCCGTACGCGTAATGACTCATCTGCGCTTGAGGGACCCTGACGTAACTTTGCTTCAGGCCGAGCATCGGAAACAGCCTCTTTTCCAGTAGATCTTCGAAAGGCTCCCCCATGCTCTCGGCGGTCAGAAAGCCGAGCAGACCGATGCTCGGGTTCGAGTAGAGCCTCATTGTTCCGGCGGCATAGTTCGGTTGCCAGTTTTTGAAATAACCGATCATTGTTTCGTAACTGTCCACATCTTCCGGAAACCGCAGCGGCAGACTGCCGGCCGTGTAGGTTCCAAGATCGAGCAGGCTGATGTTGTCGAGACTGCTGCCACGCAGCGAAGGCAGGTATTGGCTTGCGGGATCAGACAGGGAAAGCTTTCCGATTTCCTGCGCGTAGGATGCGAGGGTCGCCGTGAAGATTTTACTAATCGAGCCGATCTCGAAAATTGTCTCCTTGGTGACCTTCGGCCTCCCTTCCTCCATGGAGATAACGCCGTAGTTAAAGTAATACTGCTTCCCATGGAGTGTTACGGCCACCGCCATGCCAGGAATGCCATACTCTTGCATAACCGGCCGGATAGCCGCGTCCACGACAGCCCTGAGTCTGTTTTCTACATCATCTCCAGCGACGCAGCTGCCTGCGCCGAGAAAAAATGCGATAACGGCAAAGCCACCCAGCCTGGCCAGAGTCTTTCCGTACATGATTGAAAGATCCTCCATGACTATTGAACAACAGTGGAGCTTTCTTGATCTTCATGATCGACAAAAAACTCTACCAAATATTTTTTTTGGTGAAGAGAAACGTACGGAGGCATTAATTACGTCCGCATCAGCGCTCGCATCCAATATATTCATCAGAGTATTAGAGTCCATTATCAGCCTCACCAGCCTACTAACAACGACTTTGCCTGGATCGATTAATAATTATTTGAAGTCGCACTACCATAATATCTACCGATAACTCAACCTCACACACATATATTCAAAGCGTATTTGCTCGTTGGCTTGATATTAGTCCGCCAATATCGACACATTAGAATCAATGGAACTATTTATTATAGTTAATGGCCGTAAGCCAATAAATATGCGCAAATTTCACGCTGTGCAGGGCCCGAGGCGGTCTATCGAGGCCCTGAATTTGCCCTAAACCTTCTCATCCTCAGCAGAGCTAACGGTGATCGCACTGGTAGCTTTCCGTAGCCGACGCCTCCCGCTCATAGGGCTATACAAATCGCACGACTGACTGATTTCGGCCGAGGGTGTGTGAAAACGTTTTTGAGCGCCGGCAGTATCTTAAATCGGGCATTATCCGATTGAGTGATGGTTGCATGGTTCTTCCCTGAGTATTGTCGAGAGACAGCTTTTGGCCGATGTCTGCCTGTCGCCAAGGGCTGCAATGGACTGTGGACTCAACCGGTCAAGCAAACACAGAAAACTCAGTCCCAAAGAGGCTGGATGCCAGGTCTTGTGTAACCCCAAACACATGGCGTTCCCTCCTCTAGAGAAAAGGGGAGGTTGTACTTTCTTAGCGTGGACAACAGCCAATCAAGTGAAACTGCTCTGAGTTCGATCCACTCAATTTCTGCTACCGGATGGATGTGATAATGCCAGTCGCGATCCCAGCCTGTGCAGTAGTCGCTTGGAGCCAAAGTACTGTGCAATCTGAATTCCGGGCTCATTTCCGGAGCGCTAAGCATTGCTTCGATCAGCTCAGCCCATTTAGTGTTATTCATCACTGGCAAAATCATGTCGTCAGACAGCAGTTTGCGAATTTTCGCTTTTGCGATCTCGTCGGGTTCGGGCAATTGATGCATAAGATCCGCGCTCTGATATGGAGTGAGTACAATCTAAGCTCGATGCCGGGCTCCTGTAACCGGCTGGTTTCGACCCAGGCCGATTCCAGCCCTTCAGGAAGAGCGACTATTTGATCTGAAACAGGCGTGAAATCGTGACCAAGGCTTTTTCCCCGTCAGCTTCGTAGAGGCCAAATAAGGACGCTTGGTCGGTGAGGCGATGCAGACGGAAATAGCTATAGAAGGCTTGACCCAGGCGCTGCTTCTCGAACATTCCCTGGTTCCAAAGACCGAAAAACTCGTTACTGGCGACCTCCTCGATTTCCAGCCCCGGTGTGCTGTCCATTTGAACCTCACTTGATGGTGAGCTCTGGCGGGTCCTGCCAAACCGCCAATGGGTGGTGCTTGAGTGGAGGCAACCTACCGACTATGAGCAACAGCTGCCAGTTGCTCGGTATCTACGCGAACTAAAATGGAGTCTCCAATAGCCGTCAGCACATCCCCCGCATAGACCTCGCAGATGACGCGAGTTTTGCGTCCGACTTCACCTTCGACTTTCGCACGCAGGGTCAGCGGTACACCCATCGGTGTCGGTTTGATGAACTTGATGCCAAGGTTGCCAGTGACGCAATTGATGCGGGGGAGGCTCCCGACTTCGCGGTGTTCCGTGCGGTAGTGATAAGCCATCGCCGTCCAGTTTGAATGGCAGTCAACCAGCATCGCTGTCAGTCCGCCGTAAACCAGATCCGGCCAGCCGCAATACTTGGCATCAGGCAAGTGCTCGGCCATGACATGCACGCCGTCCTCATGCCAGAAGCTCTTGATGTGAAGCCCGTGCGGATTGCTGCTGCCGCAGCCGTAACAAACGCCTTCAGGCGCGGCGGTGTCTTGCAGGGAGGTGTCGAGCCTGGACATAGCGTGGTCATCCTCAAAAATGTGAATCAAACTTGTCGGATTTTAACGCTGTAATCGGCCCCGGTCACTCGGGCAAGCCGGCCAGCCGCAGTTCTTTTTGTCGTCGCCGCCTCCATCCTGGTAGGCATCAAGATCGGACTCTCGCGATACGCGAAAGCGCGCGCTGCGCGAACCGTGGGGTGAGGCTTCACTCAGTAATCGTGTCTGCTGCTTCCAGGTTACCCAGCAGCCACTCACTGAAGCTCCGCGCCAGCGCATTGTTCTCACTGTCACGATGGGTCAGCATGGCCCAGTTCGGGCCGCGAATGATTTGCTCCACCAAGGGTTGCAACAATCCTTGGGCGCGCGCCTGCCGGCTCAATAACTGGCTGACCAGGGCGATACCGAGCCCCGCGCACGCGGCGTCCAGCAGCAGGCCCGGGTCGGAGAAATTCAGCCCCTGATCTTTCTGGCCCACATCGATGCCAGCTTCCACCGCCCAGTGACTCCAATCCATTTCCCGCTCGCCATGAAGGGTGGTGCGCTGTTCCCTTGGCAGCGCCAACAGGTTCGGGTGACACGCCGGGTAGAGGCGGTCGGCGTGCAGCACCTTGAAGCTGCACTCGGCTTGGGAACTGATGTCATCGCGCACGGCGAGGTCGATGGTCTGGGTGGTCATGTCCGGGACTTCATCGGTACTGAAAATCCACAGATCAACGTCCGGGTGCTCGCGGCGAAAATCCCCCAAGCGGGGCAGCAGCCAATGACGGGCGAACGCCGGGGTGGTGTTGAGGACCAGTTGGTTGGGTTTCTGGTACTGCCCAAGGCGGCGAATGCCGACGGCCAGTTGTTGCAGCAACGCCTGGGTGGTGCTGAGCAGGTCGTGACCGGCATCGGTCAGGCTGACACTGCGTCCACTGCGAAAGAACAAGGGTTGTTCAAGGTACGCCTCAAGGCTGCGGATCTGCTGACTGATCGCCGATTGGGTGAGGTGCAACTCGGCGGCCGCCTTGTGGAAACTGCCCAGCCGGGCGGCGGCTTCAAAGCCGCGAAGGGTGCTGAGTGGCGGCCAGTGCTTGAGCATATTGATAAGTTCCTCTAATCATTTGTCTGCAAAATCCATCGTTTGTTTGCCTGATTTTACGGCCGTAGCATGCATGCCAGGAACACCCAAGCAGTTTTGTTGAACACAATGGCTTAACTAAAAGGGCTTTTTATCATGCAGCATGTCATGCAGCAGAATGAAATTCGAAACAGCGGTTGGATGATGCCGGCCGAGTGGGTCAGGCACGCCGCCACCTGGATGGTCTGGCCGCACAACACGGCACTCTGGGAGTCCGGTTGGGGCGTGACATTGCCTCTGGTGCAAGAGGACTTCGCTCGCGTGGCCAACGCCATCGCCCGTTTCGAACCGGTGAAACTGGTCGTCGACCCTTCTGCTATCGCCAGCGCCAAAGCGTTATGTGGGCCGAACATCGAATTGATCGAGCTGGCGGTGAACGACAGTTGGTGCCGGGACTCCGGTCCGAGTTTCGTCTGCCATCCGCAACATGGCCTGGCCGGGGTGAGCTGGCGCTTCAATGCGTGGGGCGGCAAGTCGGCTCATGATCTGGACGAAAGCCTGGCTCGTCGCACACTCAATCACTTGGGAGTGGAATGCTTTGGTACCGCGCTGAGCAATGAAGGCGGGGCCATCCATGTGGACGGCGAGGGCACGCTGATCACCACCGAGTCGGTGTTGCTCAACCCCAATCGCAACCCGGGCATGAACAAGGCGGAGATGGAGGAAATCTTCACGCGTCTGCTGGGCGTGAAGAAGACGATCTGGCTGCCGGGTGATCCGGACTATGTGACCGGTGACATGACTGACGGCCACGTCGATGGCGTGTGCGCGTTCGCCCGCCCTGGGGTTTTGCTGGTGGACGCCACCCACGACCAGCACTCGGTGTATGCCGAAGTGGCCCGGGAAAACCGTCGTGCCCTGGAGCTGGCCACCGATGCCCAAGGCCGACAGTTCGAGCTGATCGAATTGTATGAAGCCAGCGATGCCGTGGACACCGAAGCTGAAGTGTTCTGTGCCTCCTACACCAATTTTTACATCGCCAACGACGCCATCATCATGCCGGCCTACGGCATTGATGCCGACAACGTGGCGGCCGCCGTACTGCGGCAGGCATTCCCGGGACGCGAGGTGGTGCAGGTGCGGATCAATCACCTGGCCCATGGCGGTGGCGGTGTGCATTGCATCACCCAGCAACAGCCCGCCTGGCCGGTGGAGGGCTGATGCCATGACGCTTCTGACCATCGCCACCACCCAGATGCCCTGCACCTGGGACCTGCAACACAACCTCGATCAGGCCGAGCAACGGGTGCGCGAGGCCGCGGCCAAAGGCGCCCAGGTCATCCTGTTGCAGGAGCTGTTTGCCACGCCGTATTTCTGCATCGAGCAAAGCCACAAGCACCTGGCGCTGGCCGAAGAATATCGATCCAGCTCTGTGCTCAAGCGCTTTGCCGCATTGGCCAAAGAGTTGGGCGTCGTGCTGCCGCTGAGCTGGTTCGAGAAGGCCGGTAATGCTTACTTCAATTCGTTGAGTGTGGCCGATGCCGATGGGCGCTTGCTGGGTGTGTATCGCAAGACCCACATTCCCAACGCCATCGGCTATCAGGAGAAGGAATACTTCAGCCCCGGCGATACCGGTTTTCGTGTCTGGGACACGGCGTTCGGGCGACTGGGTGTGGGGATCTGCTGGGATCAGTGGTTCCCCGAGACCGCGCGCTGCCTGGCGTTGATGGGCGCTGAAGTCTTGCTGTTTTCCACCGCCATCGGTTCTGAGCCTGGCTGCGCGACGCTGGATTCCCGCGACCACTGGCAGATGACCATGCGCGGCCACGCAGCCGCCAACCTGCTGCCGCTGGTGGCTGCCAACCGCATCGGCCGCGAAGTGGCCACCACCGATCCTGCCCTGCAAATGAGCTTCTACGGCTCGTCCTTTATCTGCAACCACAAGGGCAAGCTGCTCGCCGAGGCCGACCGCGACAGCACCGGCGTGCTGGTGCAAAGCCTGGACCTGGCCGCCATGCGCGAAGAGCGCTTGAGCTGGGGCATTTACCGCGATCGCCGTCCGGACATGTACGGCGCACTGTTGACTCAGGACGGTCGTCACCTCAATGCACGCTGGAACACTCAAGAGGCTTGATATGCACACGATCAAAAAGCTGTTGAGCGGCGCCATGGGCCTGGCGCTGGGCTGTGCCTTGCCGTCGCTGCACGCGGAAGAAAAAACCCTCAGGATGTACAACTGGGCCGACTATTTTGCCGAGGACACGCTGGCCAAATTCACCGCCGAAACCGGGATCAAAGTGATCTACGACGTCATGGATGGCAGCGAGACGCTTGAAGCCAAAATGCTCGCCGGCGGCAGCGGTTATGACCTGATCTTCCCGGGCGACACCGTCGCCGAACGCTTGACGCGCGCCGGCAGCCTGCAACCGCTGGACCGGTCAAAACTCACGGCCCTAAATGACGTCGAACCCGGCTTGCAGAAGTTGCGAACGCATTACGAGTATTCGCGCCAGGCCACCGTCCCCTACACCTGGGGCACCATTGGTCTGACCTACAATGCCGAGCAGATCAAACAGCGCGTGCCGGATGCCCCGGTCAACAGCCTGGACATGTTGTTCAAACCGGAACTGGCTGCCAAATTTGCCGACTGCGGTATTTCGATGATCGACTCGCCCGACGAAGTGCTGGCAGTCGTGCTCAATTATCTGGGTCGGGAGGCACGCAGCGCGAAGCCCGAGGACCTGGCCGCGGCGAGTGAACTGTTGCTCAAACTTCGGCCGTACATCCGCAAGTTCCAGTCGCAGCCGGTCACCGATCTGGTGAACGGCAACCTGTGCCTGTCGCTCGGTTACAGCGGGGACATGACACAGGCGCAACGGACGGCGGATTCCGCCGGCAAAAACACCACGTTCCAATACCGTATTCCCCGTGAAGGCACCACGGTGTGGATGGACACCATGGCGATTCCGGTAGACGCCAGACATCCGGAGTACGCCTATACGTTCATCAACTTCGTCATGCGCCCGCAGAACATGGCCGCCATCAGTAACTTCACCGGCTACCCCACCTCCAATGCCAAGGCACGTGCGAGCGTCGATGCGACCATGCGCAACAACCCGGATATTTACCTCGATGAGGCCACTTATGCGCGGCTGATTCCGGGCAAGGACATTCCCCAGCCCGATATGCGGGCGCGCATGCGCACCTGGACCAAGTTCAAAACCGCCACCGCGAAGTGACGTCAGGCCTTGACCCAGCGTTGACGGCTCCAGCTGCTCAATGTGTCGACGGCAAATACCAGCAACAGCATGGCCAGAATGACCGTGCTGGCTTGAGCTTCCTGGAACAGACTGAGGCTGACATAGAGCATTTGCCCCAAACCACCGGCGCCGACGAAGCCGAGCACGCTGGCCATGCGGATATTGTTTTCCCAGCGGTACAGGATGTAGGCCAGTAGTTGTGGCAACAGGTTGGGCAGTGATCCGTAACAGAACGCCCATATGGCATTGCTGCCCTGCAGGCGGATGGCTTCGGCCGGTTCGTGTGGGGTGTTTTCCAGCGCTTCGGCGAACAACCGGCCGAGCACGCCGGTGGTGTGCAAGGCCAAGGCCAGGGTGCCGGCATTGGGGCCGAGCCCGGCGGCCAGGACCATCAGCGCAGCCCACACCAGTTCCGGAACCGCGCGCAAAGCGTTGAGCACCAGACGCGACGCGCTCTGCAAAGGCCAGCCGAAGCGCCCGGCCGCGGGCAATGCCAACAGCAGGCCGAATACCGCCGCGAGCAGAGTGCCAAGGGCGGACATGGCGATGGTTTCCAGGGCGCCGTGGCCGATGGCTTGCAGGTGGCCTGAGCTCAGGTCCGGGCTGAGAAAACGCTGCGCATATGCGCCCATCTGCTTCAGGTTACCGCTGCCACCCAGTTCGCCGAGGTCGATGCTCAAGTAGATGAACGAGGCGACCACCGCTGCGCCGATACACAGAAGCAGCACCAGGTTGATCAGGCGATTCATGCCAGCCTCCAGCGCAGCAGGCGGCTGAGTTGATCGGCGAGCAGTACCAGAACAAGAAACGTCAGTAACAAACTGGCCACTTCACCGCCGGCGAACATGCGCAACGACAGGTCCATTTGCTGGCCCAGACCACCGGCACCGACGAAGCCCATCACCACCGAGGCGCGGATTGCGCATTCCCAGCGGTACACCGTGTACGACAGCAGTTCCGCAGCGACATTGGGCAGGATCCCGTAGAAAAAGGCTGTGAGCCGACCGCTGCCAGCCTGCAATAGCGCGTGGGCCGGGCGCTGGTCGACCGACTCGAAAATTTCCGCGTAGACCTTGCCCAGCATGCCGCTGTAGGTAATGGCGATGGCCAGTACCCCGGCCGTCGGGCCGAGGCCGACGGCGCGCACGAACAAAAGCGCCCAGACGATTTCCGGCACGCTGCGCAGGAAGATCAGTAAACCGCGTATCGGCCAACGCAGCAGTTGGCCCCAATAGCTGGGGTGGCCGGCACGGGAGGCAGCAGACAGCGACAGAGCCCGACTGGCCAGCAGGCTGGCGGGGACGGCCAACAACAACGCCAGGGCCATGCCGGCCGTGGCGATGGCCAGGGTCTGCAAGGTGGCTTGCACTAACAGCTCAATGAATTCCTCGCCATGGGCCGGTGGCCAGAAGGCTGAGACAAACCGGCCCATCTCGCTCTGACTGTCACTCGCCACCAGTACACTGAGGTCCAACTCGCTGAAGTGAATGCCCGGCCACAGCAAGGCGAGGGCCAGCAAGGTGAGCAGCAGGCGGGGCCGGGTGGCCGGATCTCGGGTATCACGGGTCAGCATCGGGGAATCTGCACACTCAAGGGCGCCGGAGTAATCGGTGGGGATTGCAGTTGTTCGTTGGCGTAGAGCTTGTCGAGCAGCTCGCGGTCGACTTCGCTGGACGCAAGGTCGAACATGATCTGCCCATCACGCAAGCCGATGATTCGCGAAAAGTGCGCCAGGGCCAACTCCACCGCATGCAGGCTGGCGACCAGTGTGACGTTGTGCTGCCGGGCATGGCGACAGAGCACCGAAAGCGTGTGCTCGGCCAACACCGGATCCATGGCCGATACCGGCTCATCGGCCAGCAACACCTCGGGCGCTTGATACAACACGCGGGCAATGCCCACGCGCTGTAGCTGTCCACCGGACAGTTGCTGACATTGCGCGAACAACTTGTCGCTGAGGTCGAGCCTGGCCAATGCCGCGCGTGCGCCCGGAATATCCACCGGATGCAGCAAGTTCAGCAGACTTTTGCCCAGACCCCACTGACCCAGTTTTCCAGCCAGAACCGCGGTGACCACGCGCTGGCGCGGTGGTAGCGGCGGCGCTTGATGGATAAGGCCGATGCGCGCGCGCAGACGCTGACGCTGGCGGGCAGACAGCTGCCAGGCTCGCTCGCCGAGCACCTGCAGCTCACCGTTGTCCGGTCGCAGGGCGGTGGCCAGCAGGTTGAGCAGGCTCGACTTGCCCGCGCCGGACGGGCCGATGATGGCGACCTGTTCGCTGGCACCGATGTGCAGGTCCACGCCGCGCAGCGCCTGGACGCCGTTGGTGTGGGTAAGGCTGACCTGGGTCAGACGCAACGTCATTTGAGCAGATCGGCGGCGCGTGCGGCTTCCTCGATGCCCTTGTAGTTCTCGGGTTTGGTTTCGATGAATCGGCTGGCGGCCTGCAGATCCAGAATCTCCTTGTCCTTCGGGTTCGCCGGATCGAGAGCAAGAAAGGCGGCTTTTATCTTGGCCGCCAGCGCTGGGTCGAGAGTCCCGCGCACCGTCCAGTTGTAGTCGTAGTAGGCCGGGGTGGTCGCAAACACTCTGACCTTGGTGGTGTCGACCTTGCCGGCGGCGACCAGTTTTTCCCACACGCTGGCGTTCAGTACCCCGGCGTCCACCTTACCGGCCTGGACCCAGGCGACAGTGGCGTCATGGGCGCCGGAATAGCCCACGCGGCTAAAGTAGGTTTCCGGTTTGATGCCGTCCTTCAGCATGAAATAGCGCGGCATGAGACTGCCTGAAGTGGAGGACACCGAACCGAAGGCGAAGGTCTTGCCCTTGAGGTCGGCGAGGGATTTGACGGCCGGGTCGGCGGTGATGAATTTGCTGGTGAACTGGGCGTCCTGTTCGCGCTGTACCAGCGGAATGGCATTGCCGGTTTTCAGGCGTGCCTGCACGAATGTGAAGCCGCCCAGCCAGGCCATATCAATTCGGTCGGTGGCCAGCGCCTCGACCACGGCCGGATAGTCGCTCACGGGAACGAACTCGACCTTCATGCCCAATTGTTGTTCCAGGTAGGTGCCCAGCGGCTTGAACTTGCGGAGCAGTTCGGTCGGGGCTTCATCGGGAATCGCACTGACTTTCAGGGTGTCGGCGGCCTGCGCCAACAGGGTGCAAAAAGACAGGGTCAAGCCGACAGCCAATGCCAGGGTACGGTTGAGCATGAAAATTCTCCGGTGCATCAAAGCAAAAATGTCGATACGCCAAGCGCAAGCTGATTGCTGCATGGCACTTTGTGAGGGTAAACGAAATGGAGCGAAATTGACCGCTTTGGCCCAATTGTTAGTGCGACAAGCCTGAAGTCGATCCGGCCAGGATGATCCTTGGGTTAGCGCTTTTAGCAGCCCGAAATCGCCATATTTCATGACCGCCCGTAACCCGGCACGAGGGTTGGCTCACGCTTCGCTATTCTTCATGACACTACAGGGTTGCAAGTTGAACAGAGGATTGAATGATGAAGATGTTGCTGATGGTCGAGTGCCCTAATGAACCCTTCAACACCCTTGTCAAAGCCGGGAAGGTGGGCGAGGTTATTGAGCGCATCCTGAACAGCATCAAACCGGAGGCGGCGTACTTTACCGAGCAAGATGGCAAGCGTGGTGGGATTTTTGTGGTCGACGTACAAGACCCCTCCGACATCCCCGCATTGGCGGAGCCCTTTTTTCTCAACTTCAACGCCAGCTGCAAGTTCCGTATTGTGATGAGCGCGCAGGATCTGCAAAAGTCCGGTCTGGAGGCTCTCGGGAAAACGTGGGCGTGCTGAGAGGCCAGACACGTCTGATTAGTCAGTTCCGTACAGTCCAAAGCATGGTCTGAACCCTGATATGCGGATGACTGACCAAAGGTTCCCATTCATCGATGAAAGAGAAGCCCTGCTTTAGATAGAAATTCGAGGCTCTTGCATTGTCCGGGGAGACATCCAGAAAAACGCGATCATGCCCTTTGCCGATTGCGCGAGATTTCACTGCCTCAACCAGCTGACCTGCCACGCCAGAACCACGTGCAGCGGGTTCTACCCACATTCCGATCAGGTTATAGCGATTCGCTTGGCTGACCCCAGCACCGATCATCCCAACCGGTCTATCGTCCTTGATGGCCAACCAGAATTCCGGTCCTGCCGCTGACGAGGCGCGTTCTTTCCACTGCTCGTCACTGTATTGAGCGGCCGTTTGGTAACTCACACCAAACGCTGTCGGCGTGTCCAAAAGCGCAGCGAGACGGACTTGCTTCAAAAACATCCAGTCTTTGGCTTCCGTCAATCGAATGTCCATGTTCTTCCTTAAAGATGGCGCGCAATGGCTGCTTTCGTAGTCTAGTTTTTCTTCTTGATTAGTTTGCCCAGGTAGTACTTTAGGCTTAAGCGATCTTTGGGCCTTGGCTTGTAGTGGGTTTTGTTTCTTTGTGCGGGATCGATCACCATGGTTCCTGCGGTATAGTAATAAAGCGCTATAGACCTGCGCGTGATGTGCTCTGGCGTTGTTAAAGGCTCTGGATGCCCATGATTGCTGTCTTTGTCTGTATTGAAAATGACACATCGATTGTAAATGGGCAGGACTTTTTTAAGACAGGTCTTCATGTCGACATCCCAAAGTTCAAGGTTGCCGCCGTATTCCTCTCGCCAGTCTTCATTTAGATAAATGATGATATTCAGTCTGCGCTCAACATTAAGTTTTTTGTTAAGCCTGAAGTCCGAGTGTACCCCCAGGAAACCACCACTTTTCGTTTCATGCAAGCCGCCACCAGCAAAATAGGGGTCGGGTATCAAGCCTTCAATGCCTGTGAGCTTTTCAAGAAACTGCAACATGGGAGCTGAGTTAAAGGCGTTGAAAACAGTCTTCAAATAGGGGGTGCATTCGTTGGGACTGATTTGACGTTTTAATTGACCTTTATAGCCGCGCTCATAGAGCATTTCGTTGTTGGTGGGTTCGGTTGGGAAGTGCGAGCAGATACTCGCAATCAGCTCTTCATCCAGGAAATTATCGATGACGATGTGCGGAAATGGCGCAGCCTGAATATACCGACTGGCCAATGAAGAACCCAAGGCGCTGGCGGCGTTCTGGTCGAAATCAAGCTCCGGGGAGACGGTCATAGGTAGTGCTTGAGTGATGGGTGCCATTACCGCTCCAATAACTTGATATAAAGACTTGTGGGTGACTTCAAGCAGAGTCCAGCAGCACTGCTCGTTGTGTCTCTTCGTTGCTTAACTTTTGCTGTCTTCTTTTTTCAGGCGCTTAAGAATATCGTTGTACATTTTGGTTCGTCTATGAGTCTTTTCATAGCCGCCAGCCGCTGCGACAGTGCCAGACTGCATGTGATCCAGATAACTGAAGATTTTACGCGGTGATAACATTTCAACGACATAGCCAAGTTCGGTCATGCGGTCTTGGAGGGTGTAGCCTGGCACGCGATCATCCATCGAAAAATGCATGTTGTGCTGTTTGATAAGTTTGCAGTTCCACAATGTGCAGAAACTCTTCAAGTAGACTTCTCTGTACGGTTTTGGTTCTCTGGAGCGTAGTCCCATGGAGATTTTCAGACGTCTGAAATGGTGTTTGAATAGTCGTGCGCTAAAGCGCCAAAGAGTTCTCGTGGTGCCACGGTTTAATTGCTCGACACAACCGACCGCTACGACTTTTTGGTTTTTTAAACATTTATTTAGCATCATCGGAAAAACATTTTTATCGAAAACAAATGTGTCGGTGTGCATTAGAAATAAATAATCAGTTTCAACTCGCTCCAAGACCAGGTCAAGTGCTTTGCCATGCGCTATATGCCCAGGTTCTGGTTCAGAAACAGAGCGCTCGATTAAATTTATCCAGTCAAGAGTTCGTAAGTACTCAGTGCTTTCATCGGCGGAATAGTTGTCAACTACCCATATTGGGACGCTGTGGCTGCCCACATGCTGTTGCAATAAGTCTAAGCATATCTTGGTGATTTCTGGTGTTTTGTAATTGACTATAACTATGCTGAAGGTTTTAGAGTTGTCAGCCAGAAAGCTAGTGTTATTCATCGTTCAGGCGCCCAATGATATTGCATGTTATTGTAGGAATAATTGAACCTGTATACAACTTTCGTTTATTTTTCTGCGCAAAATTTGCTTGACTATTAAGCACGATTTGTTAAGCCGCTTTGTTGTACATAATAACCATAGCTTACTCGGACCTGATGGAGAGCAGTATATGCGGGCGTCATCGTATAAGGATCTGCGCTGTAGGTAAACATCCGTGAAATCGCCATGTCCCTGTCTCTCTCTGGCTGTGTCGGGGTAGTGGTTTCCATACCGGAACCGGAAAGAGAACGCATTCCCTTGACCTGCCAGCAAACAGATAGCGACCAGACCACGCGAGCGTGGTTTGAGCGAGGCGGCGCCACAGAAAACAACCATTTCTGTAGATACCGTGGCACTAACGGCTACTGCGCATTGAGCATTACTGATGAAACGTGCGGCCCAGTGCATCCAGGCGAACGGCGATGGGCGGCAAGCGCTGGCTGCTCAGGGCAAGGATTTCGACATTGCCTTTCAGGCGCGATGCCAACTGAGTGATTTCCTGCTGCGCGCGGTTCACACTTTCATGTCCTCGGGTGATTTGCACGCTGGCCTGGCCGGCATGTTCAACGGCATGTTCGACATGAACGGCTATATGTCCCATCGCGTCCCCCATCCGCTGCATCGAACCCGTCATCTGGGCAATTTCCGTCAGCTGATGCTTGGCCCCTTTCTCCAGCGTATTTGAGCTGGGACGTGGCCGCGATTGTCCAGCATGTCCTGGCTCTCCACCGCTTCGGCCTGACTGTGCACGGCCAGATAGAGCAGGGTGACCGCCGCCATGATCACATAGAAGGCGTGAACGAACACCATCGTCCACCCACCGTGATGCGCCATGACGTAGACCGGAAAACCTTGGTGTTGCAGCGCATGGAAAACCACGTGATGAACGGCGATCGTGGCAGCGGCGACCAGAATCGGTAGCCAGTCGCGATAAAAAGTCAGTACCGCCAGCAACGCGAAAATACCGAAGTGGGATTCAATGACGCCCTCGGCCTGATTGATATGCAACGCGGCGACGACCATCAAACCAATGCCCAGGCAACACCGCATCCATCGCGTGCCGCCCATTGCGCGATAAAGCACCGTCAGCAGCAGGCTCGTGCCGCCACCCACCAAAAACGCCTGAATAAACGTGTCGTGCCAGTAAGCCAGACCCAAAGCGAAGAGGAACATCAGCCAGATCAGGCCCAACATGATTCGGTCGGCCTTGCGGTAGTGGTCAAGAAAACGAGGGGGCAAAGGCATTCACATTTACTCCATGTAATTGAGCCGGAATAAGGCAGGTCATTCCGGCATGTCGAGGCATACATGAGAAACCGTGCAAAGCGTAGCCGTTTACCATCAAACTTCCCGTGGTCGACGGTGAACACGGGAAACAAAGTCAGAAATAGAGGCAAGTAATGTTGAAGTGAGGCGCAGTACGGCAGTTCCGTTGCAAACCGGCCGTGCGGCTTGGGTGTCGATGGGAGAATATGGAACCCACATCACCGATAGCGTCTAAATTCCAGAGAGATGTCCCGCCACCCTGAAGGAACGACTCATGCTCAGATCTAGCTCATTGATTGCAGCTATTACATGCCTTGCGCTGGTTTCCGGTTCAGTGACTGCATTGGCCGATCCTGGTAATGGAAAGGGCCAGGGAAATGGCAAGGGAAACCCGCAAAACAGCCAGGTTCATGGTAACCAGGGAGGCAAGGGAAAAAATTCCGGGGGTGGTGATTGGGATAATGGCCCAAGCATCAATCGCGGAAGCGTTCTTGGAATTATTGGTGGGTATCGGGACTACTGGAGCCCCGGACCTGCATTGCCACCCGGCATTCAAAAGAACCTCGCGCGAGGTAAGCCGCTTCCACCCGGAATTGCCAAAAAACTGGACGGCCGGTTGATCGGCAGGCTGCCGCATTATGATGGGTATGAATGGCAGCAAGTTGGCACCGACTTGATATTGGTCGCGCTGGCAACCGGGCTCATCTACGAAGTGCTCAACGGTGCTTTTGATTAATGGGCATGATCCATATGCCCATTTGAAGGTGGCAACCGGCGTAAACAGCGCTATTCGTCCACGCTGATACCCGATCCCCCTAATTCGTTGGGGACATCCTTCAGCTTGGGCAATCCATCTTTGATGCGCAGCACGGTCTCCTGATAGTGGACGTGAACGCCTGGCAAATACGCAAGATCCGGGATGACCGCGGCATACACATCGATCAGCCCCATCCCCGGGTGTTCAGTGAAGATGTGCCCGCCGCAAGTCTTGCACCACTTGCGGTAACTCTGCGGTGTCTTGTTGTAGGTGCCGATGTTGTCAGCACCGCGAGTCACTTGCACCGCCTCGGGTTTCCACAGCGTGAAGGCATTGACCGGTCCTGCTGACCAATGCCGACACGACTCGCAATGGCAGTAGCCCATCCCGACCGGCTCGCCACTGACGGTGAACTCGACTGCACCGCAAAAACAACTGCCCTTGTAAGACCGTTCAATGCTCATGGCATGACTCCTTGATCAATTGCCAGGCGATACCGCCGGACTTCATTCGTCGAGGTAACGCACCGCTGTCGCCGGCGTGCGCCGCACCTGCAGTTCGAAAATGTCAGGGCGCGCGTAGTGCCCGGTGACGTCGAGCGCCCGCCGCGCTGGCGCCACGAGAGCGACGTCGATGTCCGCATACAGAATGCCGGCCTCTCGGTGTAATGGACCGGCCACGATCCGGCCTTGAGGGCTGACCACCACTGAGTCGCCGTCGTTGATCCATTCGTCCGGATCGGGAAACAGTTGCGCACGAGACGGGAAGTCGTCGGGGATGTCGCTGCCGCGCAGTGCGGAGCCACTGCCGAGCACCCAACAGCGGCCTTCAAGTGCAATGTGACGCATCGTGCTGATCCAGCCTTCGCCCGTGTCGTACGTGGGGGCGACGTAGATTTCCACCCCTTGGGCATACAGTGAATAGCGTGCCAGCGGCATGTAGTTTTCCCAGCAGATGAGCGCACCGACGCGGCCGACCGGTGTATCGACCGGACGCAATCCGGTTGCATCACCGAAGCCATGCACCATGCGCTCGGGATTGGTTGGCATCAGCTTGCGGTGTCGGTTGAGCACGGCGCCGTTCGCGCCGATAACGACTACGCTGTTGTAGAGCGTGCCGCCTCCGTTGCGCCGGTCGCATTCATTGATGCCGCACACGATCGTCACCGCATGCACCCTGGCGGCCTCGCACAATTGGCTCAGGTCACCGTTCGCGATATCGACGGCGTTGGCCAGCAGCCGCGTGTGCAACTGGCCCATGACAGCCCCGTCCTTTCCCGCCGCCAGCCGCCAGATCCAGGACGGGTAACCGGGAATGTACGATTCGGGCAAAACGATCAGCGAGGCTCCCGCCGTCGCTGCCTCGGCGACCGATTGCACGGCCC
Source organism: Pseudomonas rossensis (assembly GCF_039888995.1). Classification (NCBI taxonomy): domain Bacteria; kingdom Pseudomonadati; phylum Pseudomonadota; class Gammaproteobacteria; order Pseudomonadales; family Pseudomonadaceae; genus Pseudomonas; species Pseudomonas rossensis. The sequence continues at coordinate 19,574 of NZ_JBBWCB010000101.1, forward strand.
GGGCGATCGTCGCGCTGCGGTCGAGCAGCACGGGCGGGCGCTGAATGATGGCTACCTTGGTCATGGCGTGCTCCTTTGGTATTTGGCTTTCGAGGTTTCAGCGTGCGCGTGGCGAAGTGGCGGGGCTAGTTCAGAATCTGAAGCGTTGTAATTGCGGAGCCAAGGCAATGGACGAAAGCTACGGTCAGTTCTGCACGGTCGCGCGCGGTGCTGAAGCCCTGTGCGAGCGCTGGACACCTTTGGTCGTGCGCGAGTTGCTGTGTGGCAGCAAGCGCTTCAATGAACTGCACCGCGGCGTGCCACGGATGTCCACCAACCTGCTGGCACAACGTCTGCGCCATTTGGAAGAAATCGGCGTCGTGCACCGCACGGCCACCGGCAAAGTCTGGGAGTACAGCCTGACCAAGGCGGGGGAGGAATTGCGCCCCATCATCATGGCACTGGGTCATTGGGGCGCGCGCTGGATCGGCAGTCGCCTTCGCGATGACGAACTCGACGCGGGCTTGCTCATGTGGGACGTGCGCCGGTTCGTGCGCGTCGAGACATTCCCGTCCCGACCGGTGGTCATCCACTTCAAATTCCGCGACGCGCGGCCCGGCGAGCAAGCGTGGTGGCTCGTGGTCGAAGAGGGTGTGGCAGACCTGTGCCGCGACGATCCCGGACGCGAACTGACGCTCGTCGTGGACTCCAGCGTGCGAGCGTTGACCGAGGTGTGGACGGGCGACCGCACACCGCGGGAGGTTCTGCAATCGCGAGAGCTGCGTGTAGATGGCGCGGTGAAAGATGCGGAAAGCTTGTGGCGATGGCTTGGCACAAGCGCGTTCGCGGGTACCCGGAGCGCTGCACGCTAGCGCTGGCAGCTCCATCCGTCGCAGGACTTGAACTGTCTTGGGCTTAATGCGTCCTAAGACTCGCGATATCAACCAACCCTACGGAAGCAATCATGCTTTTAAAGAATAAGAGTCTCATTGCTGTAATGTCCTGCGCCCTGATGCTGGCGGCCGCCCCATTACTCCCTGCTGACCTGTCCATCATGAGCTCCGCCTATGCGAAAGACGGTGGTGGTGG
>NZ_JBBWCB010000102.1:0-20531 GCF_039888995.1 Pseudomonas rossensis
TCGCAGTGCTGGTGGGGATTTCCCTGGTCGTACACACCATGATGCAGGAAGGTCCGACCATTACAGTCACGTTCAAAACCGGCAGCGGCCTGACGGCCAACAAGACCGAGGTCAAATACCGCAACGTGGTGATCGGCCATGTCTCGGACGTGGCGCTGAGCAACGATCAGAAGAGCGTCAACGCCACCATCAAACTGTCCAGGCAGGCGGAAAGTTTCACCCGCGAAGACTCGCAATTCTGGGTTGTGCGTCCGCGTATTGGCGCTGGCGGGGTGTCGGGGATCGATACCCTGCTATCCGGGGACTACATTGGCGCCGACATCGGCCAGGCCAATGCTCGTGCAAAAAACTTTATCGGCCTGGAGAACCCGCCGCCGATTACCTATGGCGAGCCGGGCAAGCGCTTCACCCTGCACACCCAGGACCTCGGTTCGCTGGACATTGGCTCTCCGGTTTACTACCGCAAGATTCCGGTGGGGCAAGTGGTGGCCTATGCCCTGGACGCCGACGGTAAAGGGGTCAACATCGAAGTGTTCATCCACGCGCCCAATGATGCCTACGTCACTGAAAACACCCGGTTCTGGAACGCCAGCGGGATCGACGTGAATGTCGGCGCCAACGGCTTTTCGGTGAAAACCGAATCGCTGTCATCCATCCTGGTGGGCGGCATCGCCTTCCGCGCTCCGGAATACAGCCCTAACGATCAACCGGCCGCCGAGGACAAAGCCTTCGACCTGTTCGAAGACCAGCTAACCGCCCTCGCCCCGCCCAGTGGCAAGGGGCAATTCTTGAGTTTGCGTTTCGATCAGGCTTTGCGCGGGCTCAGGGTCGGCGCGCCGGTGGAATTCCTTGGCATAGAGTTCGGCAGAGTCGTGTCGGTCAATCTGGATTTCGACGCGAAAAAGCGCAGTTTTCCGGTCAATGTCGGCGTCATGATCTACCCGCAACGCCTCGGCCAGGCCCACATCAAAATGCTCGAGGTCTTGAAGCATGACCCCAACGACGAAGCCGCGGGCGTGCGGCTGATGGGCTCCTTCATCGACAACGGTCTGCGGGCCCAGGCCCGGAGCGGCAACCTGTTGACCGGCCAGCTCTACATTGCGCTCGACTTCTACCCCAAAGCAGAGAAAGTGGTGTTCGATCCGACCGCCCGCCCAGTCTCTATCCCAACCGTTCCTGGCAGCCTCGAACAATTACAGGAAAAACTGGAGGGCATGGTCAACAAGATCAACCAACTGCCGATCGAGCGCATTGCCGGCAACCTGGACAGCAACCTCGTCGAACTGCGTAAAGGTCTGGCGCAATTCAACGCCAAGACCCTGCCCGGCGTGCAGACCACCCTGGCGGACGTCAGCAAGACCCTGCAATCGGCCAGTTCGACCTTGGCCGAAGACTCGCCGCAACGCGAACAATTAGGTCAGACCCTCGACGAACTCGGGCGCATGTCGCGCTCCTTGCGTGAACTCTCGGATTACCTGGGACGGCATCCGGAATCGCTGATTCGCGGTCGTCCCGACAATGCTGCGCCGATGGACCTGCAGGGGCCGCCGCGCAAATGACCACAGGAGCATCACTCATGGTTTATCCGCTGAAGATCAGCTTGGTCACTGCATTGTTGCTGCTCGCCGCTTGCCGCAGCGATCCGATTCAATTTCACACCCTGATTCCGGCTCAACCGGGCCTTGCGGCGAGGAGCAGCGGTGCGGAAATCCAGATTGAGGGAATCAGCGTACCGCCCCAGGTCGATCGTCCGCAGATCGTCATTCGCCAAGGCAACAGTGGCATGGCGATCCTCGAAACCGAGTGGTGGGCTGCGAGTCTGGTGGATGAATTGCGTAGCGCGCTGGTCGATCAAATGGTCAACGCCAATCCCCGGCATAACCTGTCGGTGCGAGTGGACGTGCAGCGCTTCGACTCGGTTCCCGGTCAATATGCTTTGATCGACGTCAAGTGGCGCCTGCGTAATCTGAGCGAAGGTGATGCTGCGCTGGTCACCTGCCGCAGCACCTTGCAGACGCCTTCAGGTGCTTCCATAGATGAACTGGTGGCAGCTCAACAAAACAACGTCAAACGCCTCGCCGCGCTTATCAGCCAGGCCGCTGGCGGAATACAAAAAGGGTGTCCATCGGCTTAATTAAGCCATAACGCGATCCGTAGCAGCTGGCGAAGCCTGCGTTCGGCTGCGTAGCAGTCGTCGAACCTGAGTTCGCGGTTTAACTGAATGACCGCAGTGTCTGATTTCACGACTGCTTCGTCCGAACGCGGCCCGAGCCGAACGCAGGCTTCGCCAGCTGCTACAAGTGATGCGTTGCTACTGAAATTTTGACGCTTTTTTCTCATTTGGCACTTTACATTTGCCGCGCCTTAAGCATGCAAATGATTCGTATTGATCTACACTGATCGACGACCCTTCCCCGTCGATTCTGCCAAGTCTGCGCGCACGATTTTTAAAACTGGAGCTGCCAACGCATGAATTCCCCTTTTCCTTCTTTCCTGAAAACAGCATTGCTGGCCACCGCGTTGCTGAGTGCCGGTCACCTGTATGCAGCGGATGCCGATGGCATCGTGGTCTACAACGCCCAGCACGAAAGCCTGACCAAATCCTGGATCGAGGGCTTTACCAAGGAAACCGGCATCAAGGTCACCGTGCGCAATGGCGACGACACCGAGATGGGCAATCAGATCGTGCAGGAAGGTGCCGCCTCCCCGGCCGACGTGTTCCTGACCGAAAACTCCCCGGCCATGGTGCTGGTCGACAACGCGGGGCTGTTTGCACCGGTTGCGCCGGCCACCCTGGAGCAGGTCGGCGATGCTTACCGCCCGGCCCATGGCAAATGGGTGGGGATCGCCGCGCGCTCCACGGTGTTTGTCTATAACCCGAGCAAACTGCCCGAAGCCGAGCTGCCCAAGTCATTGATGGACCTCGCCGCCCCGAGCTGGAAAGGTCGCTGGGGCGCTTCGCCGGCCGGTGCCGACTTCCAGGCCATCGTCGCCGCCGTGCTGGAGCTCAAGGGTGAAGCCGCCACCCTGGAGTGGTTGAAAGGGATGAAAACCAACTTTACCGCGTATCGGGGCAACAGCGCCGTGCTCAAAGCGGTCAACGCCGGACAGATCGACAGCGGCGTGATCTACCACTATTACAGCTTCGGCGACCAGGCCAAGACCGGTGAAAACAGCAAAAACACCGCCCTGCACTACTTCAAACACAAGGATCCGGGCGCGTTTGTCAGCGTCTCCGGTGGCGGCGTTCTGGCGTCCAGCAAACACAAGGAACAAGCCCAGGCGTTCCTCAAATGGATTACCGGCAAAGATGGCCAGGCCATCCTCAAAACCGGCAAATCGTTCGAATACGCCGTGGGCAAGAACGCTGAATCCAATCCAAAACTGGTGCCTTTGCAGCAACTCGACGCGCCGACAGTCGATGCTTCAAAACTCGACAGTAAAAAAGCCGTGGAGTTGATGACTCAGGCGGGACTGCTCTAATTGATGCCTGAAACTTTGCCAGCGGGTATCGCTGAGGCGATACCCGCGAATTTGCGACGACGATCCCGCGGCCTCTTCGCGGGGCGTGGTGGCGCGTGGGTGATCGGTTTGTCGGTGCTGGTTTCGCTGCTGTCGCTGCTGCCGATTGCCTTCGTCATCGGCGTATCGTTTCAGACAGGCTGGGCGACCCTTGTGCCGCTGGTGTTCCGGCCGCGGGTCGCTGAATTGTTGATCAACACCGTTTTACTGGTGGTGATCACGATTCCGTTGTGTGTCACGTTGGGCCTGTCTCTGGCCTGGTTGACAGAGCGCACCGACCTGCCGGGACGGCGTTGGTGGTCGTTGTTGGCGACCGCGCCGCTGGCAGTTCCGGCCTTCGTTCACAGCTATGCGTGGATCAGTCTGGTCCCGCCGATTCACGGGCTGTTTGCCGGGGTTCTGGTGTCGGTCATCGCCTACTTCCCGTTCCTCTACCTGCCGATTGCTGCGACCCTGCGCCGGCTCGATCCGGCCATCGAAGACGTTGCCGAATCGCTGGGGCTCAAGCCCTGGGCGATATTTTTCCGCGTGGTGCTGCCGCAACTGCGCCTGGCCATCTGCGGCGGCGCATTGCTGGTGGGCCTGCACCTGCTGGCGGAATATGGCCTGTACGCGATGATCCGCTTCGACACCTTCACCACGGCGATCTTCGATCAGTTCAAGTCCACCTTCAACGGCCCCGCCGCCCACATGTTGGCCAGCGTGCTCGCCCTGTGTTGCCTGGTGATGCTGACCGCAGAATCGGCCGCTCGCGGTACGGCGCGTTACGCCCGCGTCGGGTCGGGAAGCGCTCGCGAACAGCGGGTGGTGCGCCTGAAACCCGCAACCTCCCTCCTCGCGCTGACCGTACAGATCGTGACCTGTGCACTGGCATTGGGCGTGCCACTGGTGACCTTGGGTAACTGGCTGATAGCCGGCGGTACGCAGGTCTGGCAGATGGACGAACTTCTGCCGGCGCTGGAACAGACGTTGCTGTTCGGCGTTGCGGGTGCCGCCGTCACCACCTGCGCCGCCATTCCGATTGCCTGGCTGTCGATTCGCTCTCCGGGCCGGTTGCAACGTGTGCTGGAAAGCTGCAACTACATCACCAGTTCGTTGCCCGGGATCGTTGTGGCCCTGGCATTGGTGACCGTCACCATCCATTTCGCCCGGCCGATTTACCAGACGACTGTCACGGTGTTGCTGGCGTATCTGCTGATGTTTTTGCCCCGCGCCCTGGTGAGTTTGCGCGCCGGTATCGCGCAGGCACCGGTAGAGCTGGAACATATGGCCCGCAGCCTCGGCCGCTCGCCCGCCCGGGCATTGTGGCTGATCACCCTGCGCCTGGCCGCGCCCGGCGCTGCCGCTGGCGCCGCGCTGGTATTTTTGGCGATCACCAATGAGTTGACCGCTACCCTGCTGCTCGCCCCCAACGGCACGCGCACCCTGGCCACCGGATTCTGGGCCATGACCAGCGAAATCGATTACGCCGCCGCGGCGCCCTACGCCCTGCTGATGATCCTGCTGTCGCTTCCGTTGACCGGACTTCTTTATCACCAATCCAAACGAACGGCTGGCCGATGAACGCTCTTGAACTCCATTCCATTTCCAAGTCCTACGGCTCCCACCAAGCGCTGGAGAGCATCAACCTGTCGGTGCCAACGGGCAGCCGAACGGTCATCGTCGGCCCGTCCGGCTCAGGAAAAACCACGCTGTTGCGGATGATCGCCGGCTTCGAATTCCCGGATACGGGCCGTCTTTCACTCAATGGACAAACGCTCGTCGACAACACCCACGAAGTCCCGGCGCATCAGCGTTTGATTGGCTATGTTCCCCAGGACGGCGCCCTGTTCCCGCACATGACCGTGGCCGCGAACATCGGTTTCGGGCTTTCGATCAAGGGCTGTGCAAAACAGGAGCGAGTCGCAGAGTTGATGGACAGCGTGGCGCTGGATGCAAACATGGCCAACCGTTGGCCCCATGAACTCTCCGGCGGCCAGCAACAACGCGTGGCACTGGCGCGGGCGTTGGCGCAACAGCCGCGTTTGATGTTGCTGGACGAGCCGTTTTCGGCCCTCGACACCGGACTTCGAGGCGCCATGCGCAAAATGGTCGCACGGCTGCTGACAGACGCCGGCGTGACCACCATTCTGGTCACCCATGACCAGAGTGAAGCCTTGTCGTTTGCCGATCAACTCGCGGTGATGCGTGACGGTCGGCTGGTGCAGTCAGGCCATCCGCTGGACCTTTACCGCTACCCCGAGGATGAACAAACCGCACTGTTTCTGGGGGATGCCGTGGTCTTGCCCGCCAGAATCGAAGCCGGCTGGGCCCATTGCGAACTCGGTCGGATACCGGTGAACAACCACCGGAACAACAAATCGGCGCAGATCATGCTGCGTCCCGAGCAACTGCAACTCGTCAGCATCCAGCCCAGCCCGACCAAGGCTTCCGGGTGCCGCGCCGTCGTGACCGAGCGGGATTTCAGCGGCAATACCTGCACGTTGACGGTGGAGTTGGAAACGTTGGCTTCCGGGCAACAGCCTGGTCGATCATTAATGGTGCGCAGTTCGGGCCTGTATGCGCCACCCGCCGGCAGTGCGGTTCACGTCTCGACGATCGGCCATGCCCACGTACTGAGCGAATCTTGAACCCCGCCCATCAAAGATCGAACCGGTCCACGGCCCGACGCCGCTCGTTGTCATCGCGCACATCGTAGTTGGCTGTCGTCTGGATGTTGCTGTGATGGGCGAGTTTCTGGGCGATCGACAAGTCATACTCCTCAATCACTCGGGTAATGAACGAACGTCGAAAGTCATGCGGCATGATTTTCACCCCGACCTGCGCACCCCGCTGTCGGGCGATGTAGTAGATCGCATGCTTGGTGATGCGCTCGCGGGTGATGTGGCTGCCGCGACGAATGCGGTTGAACAGGAACGGATCGTCCGTTTCGCCCTCCTTCAGTAGCGAGCGCCGCAGTTCCAGCCAGTCATTGAGTTTGGCGAACGCCCAGGCCGGTGCGTACTTGATCAATTGCTTGTTGCCCTTGGCGGTCACACGAAGGCTGCGCTCGGCGAAATCGACCTGGTTCAGGTCCAGGTTCACCGATTCCGATTTGCGCATGCCCGAGCCATACAAAATCCCGATGATCGCCGCATCCCTCAACCCTTGTGGCCGTGGATCGGCAGCGCAGACCGCCATCAACTCCTGGATCAGCGTACGCCTGAGGTTGCGCCCCTGGGACAATCGCGTGCCGGAAATCCCCTTGACCGAGCGCATTTTCAGCAAGTGTTCCTGACTGATCAGGCTCATGCGCCACGCTTCATTCATCACCCCGCGCACCGCGTTGACGTACAGCGAAGAGGTGTTCGGCGCGTAGCCGTCCGTGCGCAAGGTGGCCACCAGCGCGATGACATCTTCCGGTTGCAGGTTGTGCCAGGGAATCTCCTCGACGTTCATGTCTTCAAAGCCCAACCGGTCAGCGGCGTCCTGCAACACATAACGCATGGTCAGTTGGCTGGAGGGCGCCAGACGTGCCAGGTACAGGGTCAGCGGATTGGTCTTTGAGGGAATTGAGTCGGTAGCGGGTAAGTCAATCAAACGAAACGGCCTTAAGTGGAAACAGTTCATTAAACAACTAAGGATTGAAACATCCTTCCTATAAAGCGGAACACTTCGGTAGGACTTTCTACTAAAAAACTCGATGAACGGCAGAAGTCTGAACAGGGGCTCTATGACTTTCAGAATAAACAGAGGTGTTGGGCCTGGCGCCTGAAACGCCCGGACGTGACGTTATACAACACGATAGGCGAATTGAAATATGGCCTTGCCTATTCTGATGGCGCACGGCAGCAAGTCGATCCGCACTCAGGAGTGCCCCATGAAAATCAGTGTATTTGGTAGCGGTTACGTTGGCCTGGTGCAAGCGGCTGTCCTGGCTGAAGTCGGCCACGACGTGGTCTGCATGGACATTGACGAGAAGAAAGTCGAACTGCTGCAACAAGGCCACGTGAGTATTTTCGAACCGGGGCTGGCCAGCCTGGTGCGCGAAAGTCTGGAAGCCAAGCGGCTGCAATTCACCACGGACGAGAAGCTCGCGGTGCAGCACGGGCAAGTGCTGTTCATCGCGGTGGGAACCCCGTCCCGGGACGATGGCTCGGCTGACTTGCGTTATGTGCTGTCGGTGGGAGAAGCCGTGGCGCGTCATCGTGAACAACCGGTGATTCTGGTGGAGAAATCCACGGTGCCGGTGGGCACGGGTGACACCTTGCGCGCGCACATCGACAAGTGCCTGATCAAGGTCGGCCGCTTGCTGCAGTTCGATATCGTCTCCAACCCGGAATTTTTGAAAGAAGGCTCGGCCGTGGCTGATTGCCGGCGCCCGGACCGGATCATCATCGGCTGCGAACGCGAAGATGTACGTGACGTGATGCGCGACCTTTACGCGCCCTTCAACCGCAACCATGAACGGATCATGTTCATGGACCTGCGCAGCGCCGAGCTGACCAAGTACGCCGCCAACTGCATGCTGGCGACCAAGATCAGCTTCATTAATCAGATCGCCGAACTGGCCGAACACCTGGGCGCCGACATCGAATCGGTGCGCCTGGGCATCGGCGCCGATTCGCGCATTGGTTACCACTTCATCTACCCCGGTTGCGGTTATGGCGGTTCGTGCTTTCCCAAAGACATGCGCGCGCTGATCCACAGCGCCGAAGAGGCTCATTGTTCCAGCGATCTGCTGCAAGCGGTGGAAGCGATCAACCAGCGTCAGAAGCACAAGCTGTTCGAGCGCATCAACGCGTTCTACAAGGGCGATTTGCGCGGCAGGACCTTTGCCGTGTGGGGGCTGGCGTTCAAACCGAACACCGACGACATGCGCGATGCACCTAGCCGGGTGCTGCTGGAGTCGCTGTGGGCCGCCGGGGCCAATGTCCGCGCGTTCGACCCGGAAGCCATGCAGGAAACCCAGCAGCTGTATCCCGATGAATCGAGGTTGATGTTGATGGGCACGCCGGAATCGGTATTGTCCGGCGCTGACGCGTTGATCATCTGCACCGAATGGCAGCAGTTCAAGGCCCCGGATTTCAGCCTGATCCAGCAGCGGCTCAATGCACCGCTGATCTTCGACGGACGCAACCTGTACGACGCCGATCGCCTGGCCCGCGCCGGTTTCATGTACTTCCCGATGGGCCGTGGTGAGTCTCGCAACTTGCCGATTCCGCATCAGCAATGGCCAGTGGCTTCGGTTGTTGCTTGATTTGCGCTTTGGTCGTTTTACATTCTGGTGTTCGAACCGGTTGAGCGTCGGCACTACGACACTCAGTCTTTCAGCCGCGCAGCGTTGCACGGGTGCAGAAAGAGCCAACGCCACTGGTGCTGCATGGCATGAAAAAGTGACTACCACACCCTGCAGGGCACGCTTTTGGGAGCGTTGCCGCCCGTGTTTGTTGAGCGGGCGCTTCGACAAAAACGATTACGTGTTGCTGCATTCCACTCTGTAGCGCGTTACGCCCGCAGGTTCGCTCTCGTCCTACTGGATACCCGGAAACGCCCTACATATACCCGAAGGCGTTTTCAATAAGGTGCCCCATCGACAAAAGGAGCGGCACCTACATGGCTAATCACGGCTATATGACCATCACAGGAAAGACTCAAGGACTGATATCGGCGGTTGTTCAACTCAAGATTCAATCGGCAATAATTGTCAAACAGCGCATACCGATGAAATCATGGTGCTGTCTTACAGTCCCAACATGTCCAATATAGGAAACATTAATAAGCCTACGCACCGCCCGCTCGTTATCACAAAAAATGTCGACAAGTCATCTCCTTTACTCGCGCAAGCGCTTTCAAGCAGAGAGGAAATTTGCTGTGCGATAAGTTTCTACCGAATTTCTTCGTATGGTCTTCAGGAGAAATTCTTCAGTATTGAAATTGAAGGCGGCATTATTGCCGACCTGACACTTGATATGCCCCATGTGGTTTTACAGAACGACTCCGAACCCCAAGAGCACGTTGCTATTCGTTATCGAGAGATCACATGGAGGCACCATCTGGCAGGAACCAGCGGATACGCTTCATGGGGAAATAACGAATGGGACAATTAAAGAATCGCTGCGAGTCAAGTAGTTGTGATTGTTGGGCAGTCAGTAAGGCGGCGGGCAATTTGACCAATCAGGCCTGCACGCTGGCTTCTCGACACATAAAAGATGGCACGTTGCGTTTACAGTTCAATCGCGAAGTTTCTTATTACGCGAGAGGTATTGTTAATAATGTAGCACAGGGGCGAAAAAGTGCTGATCAGGGTTTGAAGGAGATAAATAGCGAACAGAGTAGTTTGCTGGGCCAGTCGTGGGAAGTTGTCAAAAAAGGCGCGGGAGTGTTCGTTGGGGGGATGCAAACGTTGGCAGGTGCGGGGATTTGCTATGGCTCGGCAGGGACATTATGCATTTTTGCGGGTGGGCCAATGATGCTCCATGGTGTGAATAATATTTATGAGAACGGGCGCAACTTACTAGAAGGCCGTAATGATACGGAAGGGCCGACCCGCAAGGTTTATCAAGCGATAGCTAAGGGATTCGGCCAATCTGAGAGGGAGGGCAACATTGCGTATGGCTCATTAGATCTTGCGATGTCTGCGCATGGTCTTAACCGACTCGTTCTAAAGCCGGATGCTTGGCGCTTGTTTAGATATGTCAGGACGGATTATGTGCGCGCATACAAGACTATGACTCCTCAAACGCTGATCTTGGAAGGACAAGCCATTCTCCAGACAGGAAAGCAAGTGCATGAGGAGATGGAAAAGTGATCGTTTGGATTTTTTGATAGCGCTCCGCGCTGTTGGGATGGCCTACTATCTAGAAATTTGGACGGTTATATGTTTGCTCTCGAAAAAATAGTTTCTGCTGCGAGGATGTATATTTTTATCATTGCCTGCTCCTGCTTTCATACAATCTGGATATCTCTTTTGGTTATTGAATTTTTTGAGTTGGATTTCCTCGCGGCTAGAACAGTGGGTGTTATTTGCTTTGTGACTGTGTCTGGATATGCTTTGAAAGTCATGCCAAAAGAGCTACGAAAACTTGAAGGAAAATAAAAATTTTTCTCCATACGGCCTTTCAACCCAATGCCCTCAAATCAACCTTCAACGCCTGGGCAAACGCCTTCACCAGTGGGCTGCGCACGGTGTTGCGGCGAAGGATCAGATTGAACAGGGTGACGATGTGGATCAAGTCCGGACGCACCGCGCGAAATTGTCCCTGAGCCACCATCGACGCGGCGTAATGTTGCGGCAGGAAGCCCACGAAACGCCCGGTCTTGATCAACAGTGCCACCGCTTCGACCTGAGTGGCCGAGGCAGAAAAGCTGTCGTAGTGGGCGAAATTCAGTTTGTCGCGATGAATCGCGTAGCGGTGGTTGATGCACTCGTAATCCTTGAGCACGTCGCCGCCAATTTCTGCGTCCGGCACGGCCCGGTCGGTGCAGGGTCATTGCCGGTTGGAGGCTTATGGCGATGAACAACGGGGTGATCCGCGGATTGCTCACTGGATGTCGCGCATCCGTCTTGAAGTGGATCGGCAACTGTCAGAGGATGGCGAGCCCATCATCAACGTGGGAACGATCAGTCAGAGATCATTAAATAAGGACATTTGCACCAGCGTGGCTACTTACTCACTCGTTATCCGCCGGTTGATGATCGTTTCGCTGACCATCGTCGTCAGCCGCGCCATCACCAGCCCGCTGCTCACGTTGTTCCTGAGCAATAAACTCGGCCTTAACCAACAGGATGTTGGCTTGCTGCTGGGCATCGCGGTGTTTATCGCCACCCTGCTCGCGCTCTACGGCGTTTACATCATCGACCGCCTGGAAAAGCGCCGGCTGCTAATCCTGGCGATGCTCTCCAGCGCCATCGGCTTCGTGCTGCTGACCTACGCCGAAAACCTTTACCTGACCACCGCCACCCTGGTGATCACCGAAACCGCCTCGGCGCTGTTCCTGATCGGCTCGAAGGCGATCCTCAGCGAAAAACTGCCAATGGGCCAGCGCGCCAAGGCGTTTTCCCTGCGCTACACCTTGACCAACATTGGCTACGCCACCGGCCCGATGTTGGGCGTGGTGATTGCCGGCGTGTATCCGATTGCACCGTTCCTGATCGCTGGTGGCATCGCGTTCTTCAGTATTTTCTTGATGATCGGGATACCAAAGGACTCGGCCCAAACACCCGCAATCGGCCAGCCCCAGAGTTTTCTCAAGACGCTGGTGACCCTGAAGAACGACCGCACGCTGATCATGTTCACCTGCGGCTGCCTGCTCAGTACCGTGGTCCACGGCCGTTTCACCCTATACCTGTCGCAATACCTGCTGGTGACCCACGACTCCAAACGGGCACTGGAAACCATGGCTGCCCTGCTCGCCTGCAACGCCATTAGCGTGATCCTGCTGCAATACCAGATCGGCCGTTTCCTCAAACGCGAACAATTGCGTTACTGGATCGCGGGCGGTACCAGCCTGTTCATCGTCGGGTTGATCGGTTTCAGCCTGGCCGACAGCCTTGTGAGTTGGTGCGTGGCAATGTTCATCTTCACCCTCGGTGAAATGATCATTTACCCCGCCGAATTCCTCTTCGTCGACACCCTGGCGCCGGAAGCGCTGCGCGGCAGCTATTACGGCGCGCAAAACCTCGCGGCCCTCGGCGGTGCCCTGAGCCCAGTGATTTGCGGTTACCTGCTGATGCACACCCCCGCGCCAACGATGTTTTATGCCCTGAGCGCGCTGACCGCCATGGGCGGTTTCCTGTGTTTCATGAGCGGTCGCCGGGTGGCATTACAGCAAAATTAATGCACTAAAACTGCATTAATATGAATTTGTCAGCATCAGGAATGAACGGCACACTGTGCCCGTTCCTCCCCCAATAGTTGGAACAACTTCAAGGGCTTTCTGGGTATCCCAGCTAAGCCTTTTTTTTGTCTCGGTTTTTTCAACGGATCGTCTGCCTCATGTTTGCTCGCTGGTTTCCCGCCGCCATCAATACTCGGCCCTCTGAATGGAGTCGTGCTGCCATTGGCATGTCCCTGGGCACGATGTTGAGTGTCTGGCTCTGTAGCCAGGTGTTTGGCATGCAAGTGGCGCAGCATCTGATCGGTCCGCTGGGCGCATCGGCGGTGTTGCTGTTCGCAGTGTCCTCCGGCGCCCTCGCCCAGCCTTGGTCGATTCTTGGCGGCTACCTCAGCGCCGGGGTGGTTTCACTGCTGGTCGCTCACGTGCTCGGACGAACCCTCGGCAGCGCTTGCCTGGCGGCCGGCATGGCGCTGATTCTGATGTGCTGGCTGCGTTGCCTGCATCCACCGGCCGGGGCCTTGGCGCTGCTGTTGGTGTTGGCAGACCCGGCAACCATTGCTCTGGACTGGAATGCCCTCGGCCCCGTGATGCTTGGCGCATCGACCATGCTGCTCAGCGCCCTGGCCTACAACAACCTGACGCGTATACGTTACCCAAGACGCGCCAGTGAACCGGTGGCCGTGGTGCCGGCGGGCCATCCACCGATAGACAGCCAGGCCATCACCGCCCAGGACCTGAAACGAGCGCTGGCGGACATGGAAGCGTTCATTGACGTGACCCCGGAAGACCTCGAACAGCTGATTCATGCCACCGAATTGCAGGCCAGACGCCGCAGCATTGGTGAAGTGCTGTCCCGGAGCGTTCAGTAGTCATTGCTTAAGGCAAAAATGCAGACCAAACCTGCATGGATCCCGGTTGTACATCACAAATTTGCACTGTTACGATCCAGCATCGCTCGCGCGCGAGCTTCTCTATAAAGAACAATAAAAGCAGGGAGTTAGTGATGACTGCTCAGGTTTCATCGAAGGGGACTTCGTCCATGGATGCCACGCAAAACGAAGTGCTGGCCGAGGTTCGCAACCACATCGGTCACCTGACCCTCAATCGCCCCGCCGGCCTCAACGCCATCACCCTGGACATGGTGCGCAACCTGCAGCGTCAGCTCGACGCCTGGGCGCTGGATCCGCTCGTACACGCGGTGGTCTTGCGCGGCGCTGGCGAGAAGGCTTTCTGTGCCGGCGGTGACATCCGTTCGCTGTACGACAGCTTCAAGAACGGCGACACGCTGCACGAAGATTTCTTCGTCGAGGAATACGCCCTCGACCTCGCGATTCACCATTACCGCAAACCGGTGCTCGCCTTGATGGACGGCTTTGTCCTGGGCGGCGGCATGGGCCTGGTGCAAGGCGCCGACCTGCGGGTGGTCACCGAGAAAAGCCGTCTGGCGATGCCGGAAGTGGCGATCGGTTATTTCCCGGATGTCGGTGGTAGCCATTTCCTGCCGCGCGTTCCCGGTGAACTGGGTATTTACCTCGGCGTCAGTGGCGCGCAAATCCGCGCGGCCGATGCGCTCTATTGCGGCCTGGCCGACTGGTACCTGGAAAGCGACAAGCTGGGCACTCTGGATGAGCAACTCGATCAGCTCGAATGGCACGAAACGCCGTTGAAGGACCTTCAAGGTCTGCTGGCGAAACTCGCCGTGCAGCAACTGCCGGCTGCACCACTAGCGGCGTTGCGCCCGGCCATCGATCACTTCTTCGCCCTGCCCGATGTGCCGAGTATTGTTGAGCAACTGCGTGAAGTAACGGTCGCCGACAGCCACGAGTGGGCCACGACCACCGCCGAGCTGCTGGAAAGCCGTTCACCGTTGGCCATGGGCGTGACCCTGGAAATGCTCCGTCGTGGTCGGCACTTGAGTCTGGAAGACTGCTTCGCCCTTGAGCTGCACCTGGACCGTCAGTGGTTCGAGCGCGGCGACCTGATCGAAGGCGTGCGCGCCTTGCTGATCGACAAAGACAAGAAACCGCGCTGGAACCCGCCGACCTTGCAGGCGCTGGACGCCGAGCACGTCGCGAGTTTCTTCACGGGTTTTGACCAAAGCGGGAGCTGAGCCATGCACGATATCGAATTGAGCGAAGAGCAAGTCATGATCCGCGACATGGCCCGGGACTTTGCCCGCGGCGAAATCGCGCCCCACGCACAAGCCTGGGAAAAGGCCGGCTGGATCGATGACGGCCTGGTGGCGAAGATGGGCGAACTGGGTCTGCTGGGCATGGTGGTGCCCGAGGAATGGGGCGGCACCTATGTCGACTACGTCGCCTACGCCTTGGCCGTGGAAGAGATTTCGGCCGGTGACGGCGCCACTGGCGCACTGATGAGCATTCACAACTCCGTGGGCTGCGGTCCGGTCCTCAACTACGGCACTGAAGAACAAAAACAGACCTGGCTGCCGGATCTGGCCAGCGGTCAGGCCATCGGCTGCTTCTGCCTGACCGAACCCCAGGCCGGCTCCGAAGCCCACAACCTGCGCACACGCGCCGAACTGCGCGATGGCCAGTGGGTGATCAACGGCGCCAAGCAATTCGTCAGCAATGGCAAACGGGCGAAACTGGCCATCGTGTTCGCGGTGACCGATCCGGACCTGGGCAAACGCGGCATCTCCGCGTTCCTGGTGCCGACCGATACCGCGGGGTTCATCGTTGATCGCACCGAACACAAAATGGGTATTCGCGCGTCCGATACCTGCGCGGTGACCCTGAGCAACTGCACGATCCCTGAAGCCAACCTGCTGGGTGAGCGCGGCAAAGGACTGGCGATTGCCCTGTCGAACCTCGAAGGCGGCCGCATCGGCATCGCGGCGCAGGCGTTAGGCATTGCCCGCGCAGCATTTGAAGCGGCGCTGGCCTACTCGCGGGATCGGGTGCAGTTCGACAAACCGATCATCGAGCACCAGAGCATCGCCAACATGCTGGCCGACATGCACACCCGGTTGAACGCGGCACGACTGCTGATCCTGCATGCTGCGCGGTTGCGCAGTGCTGGCAAGCCGTGTCTGTCGGAGGCTTCACAGGCGAAGCTGTTTGCATCCGAGATGGCCGAGAAAGTGTGTTCGTCGGCGATGCAGATTCATGGCGGGTATGGGTATCTGGAGGATTACCCAGTGGAGCGTTACTACCGGGATGCGCGGATTACGCAGATTTATGAAGGGTCGAGCGAGATACAGCGGATGGTGATTGCTCGGGAACTGAAGCATTACATGGTGTGATGCCCCAAAAGCATCGTCGGATCGCCGCCCGGAGACAAGCTCGCTCCCACAGGGTTCTCTGGTATACACAAGATCTGTGAACACTGGAGATCCACTGTGGGAGCGAGCTTGCTCGCGATAGCGTCAGCGAAAACGCCGCATTACTTACCCTGGAACTCCGCTTCGCGCTTGGCAATAAACGCCGCCATCCCTTCCTTCTGATCCTGCGTCGCAAACGCCGCATGGAACACCCGACGCTCAAAGCGCACACCTTCCGACAGGCTCACTTCAAACGCGCGGTTGACGCTTTCCTTGACCATCATCGCAATCGGCAACGACTTCTTGGCAATCAGCGCCGCGACTTTCAACGCTTCTTCCAGCAACTCATCAGCCGGAACAATCCGCGCCACAATCCCGCAACGCTCCGCTTCCACCGCATCGATCAAGCGACCGCTGAGGCACATTTCCATTGCCTTGGCCTTGCCCACGGCGCGGGTCAGGCGCTGGGTGCCGCCCATGCCCGGCAGTACGCCGAGATTGATTTCCGGTTGACCGAACTTGGCGTTGTCGCCGGCCAGGATGAAGTCGCACATCAGCGCCAGTTCACATCCACCGCCCAAGGCGAAACCGTTGACGGCGGCAATGATCGGCTTGCGGCGGTTAGCCACGCGATCGCTGTCGCTGAACAGGTCGTCGAGGTAGATCTGCGGGTAGGTCAGCTCAGCCATTTCCTTGATGTCGGCGCCGGCCGCGAAGGCTTTTTTCGAACCGGTCAGCACGATGCAGCCAATGTTCGAATCGGCTTCCAGGCCATCAAGGGCGTGGTTCAGCTCGCTGACGATCTGCGCGTTCAACGCGTTCAGCGCTTGCGGACGGTTCAGGGTAATCAGGCCAACGCGACCGTGGGTTTCCAACAAAATCGTTTCGTAACTCATAACTAACTCCTGTTTTGCAAAAAGCTCGATCTCTGTAGCAGCTGTCGAGTGAAACGAGGCTGCGATCTGTTGATCTTGCTCGTTAAAACAACATCAAAAGATCGCAGCCTCGTTTCACTCGACAGCTGCTACAGGTTCTTTCAAAGATTGCGCGAAATGACCATGCGCTGAATATCGCTGGTGCCTTCGTAGATCTGGCAGACCCGCACGTCGCGGTAGATCCGTTCCAGCGGGAAATCGTTCAAGTAACCGTAACCACCGAGGGTTTGCAAGGCCGCGGAGCACACCTTCTCAGCCATTTCCGAGGCAAACAGCTTGGCCATGGACGCTTCGACCAAGGCCGGTTTACCGCTGTCTCTTAACGCCGCCGCGTAATGCACCATTTGCCGGGCGACGGCGATTTGGGTTGCCATGTCCGCCAGGCGGAACGCGACCGCTTGATGCTCGATGATCGGCTTGCCGAAGCTTTCACGCTCGCGGGCATAGTCGCGGGCTGCTTCGAACGCAGCACGGGCCATGCCCACCGATTGCGAAGCGATGCCGACACGGCCGCCTTCGAGGTTAGCCAGGGCGATTCGATAACCTTCGCCCTCCTCGCCCAAGCGGTTGGCCACCGGCACCTTCACGTCTTCGAACAGGATCTGGCAGGTGTCTGAGGCGTGCTGGCCGAGTTTGTCTTCGACCCGCGCGACTTTGTAGCCCGGCGAATCGGTCGGCACGATCAGCGCCGTGATGCCACGCTTGCCGGCACTCGGATCAGTCACGGCGAACACGATCACCACCCCGGCATTCTGCCCGGAGGTGATGAACTGCTTGCAGCCGTTCAACACGTAGTGATCGCCTTCCAGGCGCGCGCGAGTTTTCAGGCCGCTGGCGTCGGAGCCGGCCTGCGGTTCGGTGAGGGCAAAAGCCCCCAACATCAAGCCGCTGGCCAAAGGTTTGAGGAAGCGTTCTTTCTGGTCGTCGTTGCCGTACTTGAGAATCGGCACGCAACCCACCGAGTTGTGCACGCTCATGATGGTCGAGCAGGCGCCGTCGCCGGCCGCGATTTCTTCCAGGGCCATGGCGTAGGCCAGGTAACCG
Source organism: Pseudomonas rossensis (assembly GCF_039888995.1). Classification (NCBI taxonomy): domain Bacteria; kingdom Pseudomonadati; phylum Pseudomonadota; class Gammaproteobacteria; order Pseudomonadales; family Pseudomonadaceae; genus Pseudomonas; species Pseudomonas rossensis. The sequence continues at coordinate 17,605 of NZ_JBBWCB010000102.1, forward strand.
GTGTCGCAACCGCCCCACTCTTCCGGCACCAACATGCCGAAGAAGCCCAGTTCCGCCATCTCGCCGATGGCTTCCTTGGGGAAGCGATGCTCGCGGTCCCACTCGGCGGCGAACGGTTTCAGCCGTTCCTGGGCAAACTGCCGGGCCGCGTCGCTGATCTGAAGTTGTTCGTCATTGGGAATCATGCCAAATCCTTAAATGTAAATGCCCCGTAGGAGCTGGCGCAGCCTGCGATCTTTTGATCTTGATCTTAAAAAACAAGATCAAAAGATCGCAGCCTCGTTTCACTCGACAGCTCCTACAGAAACCGCTCGGGCGTTAGTACAAGCACTCAATCGCCATGGCCGTGGCTTCGCCGCCGCCGATGCAGATCGCTGCAACGCCGCGTTTCAGGCCTTTCTGGCGCAGGGCCGAGAGCAAGGTCACGAGGATCCGCGCACCAGACGCACCGATCGGGTGGCCGAGGGCGCAAGCGCCGCCGTGAACGTTGACCTTCTCGTGGGGGATTTCCAGTTTGGTCATGGTGACCAGACTGACCACGGCAAAGGCTTCGTTGACTTCGACCAGATCGACTTCGTCCAGCGACCAGCCGGTTTTTTTCATCAGCTTCTCGATCGCGCCCACCGGTGCCACCGGGAACAGGCCCGGGGTGTCGGCAAACGCCGCGTGACCGTGAATCACTGCCAGCGGTTTCAGGCCGCGCTTTTCAGCTTCGGAACGGCGCATCAACACCAGTGCCGCAGCGCCATCGGAGATCGAGCTGGAGTTCGCCGCCGTCACCGTGCCGCCGTCGCGGAACGCCGGTTTCAAGGAAGCGATCTTGTCCAGTTTGGCTTTCGGTGGTTGTTCGTCGTTGCTGATCAGCACCTGCTCTTTACCGACAGTCACGGTGACCGGCACGATCTCGTCTTTGAAGCTGCCGTCCTTGATCGCCTGCTGCGCGCGGGTGGTCGAGGCAATGGCAAACGCGTCCTGGGCTTCACGGGTGAAACCGTTGGTTTCCGCGCAATCCTCGGCGTAGGTGCCCATCAGGCGACCTTTGTCGTAGGCGTCTTCCAGGCCGTCGAGGAACATGTGATCAAGCACACGACCGTGGCCCATGCGGTAACCGCTGCGGGCTCGGTCCAGCAGATACGGCGCGTTGGACATGCTTTCCATACCGCCGGCGACAACTACGTCGGCGCTGCCGGCCAACAGCATGTCGTGGGCCAGAATGGCCGCTTCCATGCCCGAACCGCACATTTTGTTCAGGGTGGTGCAGCGGGTCGATTTATCCAGCCCGGCGCCCAGTGCGGCTTGACGCGCAGGGGCTTGGCCGAGGCCGGCGGACAGGACGCAACCGAACAGCACTTCTTCAACCGAGTCTGGCGCCACACCGGCGCGTTCAACGGCGGCGCGAATTGCGGCAGCACCGAGTTGCGGTGCAGTCAGGCTTTTCAGTTCGCCCTGGAAACCACCCATCGGGGTGCGGACGGCGCTGACGATAACAATGGGATCGTTGGAAATAGTCATGACAAATCCTCCTTATTTGGCGGCCATGCGCAAGGCACCGTCGAGACGGATCACCTCGCCATTGAGCATGCTGTTTTCAATGATATGCCTGACCAGCCCGGCATACTCGCCTGGTTTGCCCAAACGTGGTGGAAACGGGACGCCAGCGGCCAGCGACGCGCGGACCTCCGGGGTCATGCCGGCCATCATCGGGGTTTCGAAAATGCCCGGGGCGATGGTCATCACGCGGATGCCGAAGCGCGCCAGTTCACGGGCGGCGGGCAAGGTCAGGCTGACGATCGCGCCTTTGGAGGCAGCATACGCGGCCTGACCGATCTGGCCGTCGTACGCGGCAGCCGAGGCGGTATTGATAATCACGCCGCGCTCGCCGTCAGCATCTGCTTCGGTTTCGGCAATCGCCGCAGCGGCCAGGCGCAGCATGTTGAAACTGCCGATCAGGTTGACGTTGATCACCTGGCTGAAATTGGCCAACAGGTGTGGGCCGTTCTTGCCAAGGATCTTTTCACCGCGCACGATACCGGCGCAGTTGACCAGACCATTCAGGCCACCGAAGGCTTTGACCGTCGCCTGCACAGCGGCTTCCGCCGCGGCTTCGTTGCTGATGTCCGCCACCACGCTTTGCGCGCCGAGACGTTCAGCCTGGGCCGCAACGGCCTCGGCGTTCATGTCCACCAGCATGACTTTGGCGCCGGCCGCGACCAGCATTTCAGCGGTGGCCGCACCGAGGCCCGACGCACCGCCGGTGACGAGAAAAACCTTGTTTTCGATCTGCATCATTGTTTCCTTGGATTCAAGCTGAAACGTTCTTCGCGGCGGCCTCTTGAGCCTTGGCGATTTCCTGGTTGCGCAAGATAAAGCGCTGCAATTTGCCGCTAGGGGTTTTCGGCAATTCGCTGACAAATTCGATTTCACGGGGATACGAGTGCGCGGCCAGTCGTTTGCGCACGTGTTGGCGCAATTCTTCGGCCAGTTCCGGTGCAGCGCGGTATTGCGCACTGAGCACGACAAAGGCTTTGACCAGTTCGGTCCGTTCCGGATCGGGCTTGCCGACCACGGCCGCTTCGACCACGGCTGGGTGTTCGATCAACGCGCTTTCCACGTCGAACGGACCGACGCGATAACCGGACGTGGTGATCACGTCGTCGCTGCGACCAACGAAACTGATGCTGCCATCCGGGTTCCACTCGACGGTGTCGCCGCTCAGGTAATAGTTGCCGACGAAGGCCTTGGTCGGTGCGCCTTCGTAACCGGCGAACCAGCACATCGGCGACTGGGTGCGGTCGATGGCCAGAATGCCCGGCTGACCGACGCCGAGTTCTTTGTACTCGTCATCCAGCACCACGATGCGGTGGCCGGGCGAAGCGAAACCGGCGGCACCCATGTGGATCGGATGCTCCAGGCCATGGTGATTGCAC
>NZ_JBBWCB010000103.1:0-20390 GCF_039888995.1 Pseudomonas rossensis
GTTCGCAGGTGGCCTGAGGCACGGTGAAGTTCAGATTGTGCTCGCCTTGAGTCTGGCCGCTGCCACCCAGGTCGAGGGTTTGAGGCACATGCGCCAGATGCTCACGCCAGAAATCCTGTTCGGCAGCAATCCGTTGTTCGCTCCAGTGTTCGGCTTCCCAGTGGGCGAAATCCAGGTACTGCACTGGTTGGTCGGTGTCGGTGACACCGGCCAGTTCCGCCAGCAACACTTGCGCCGAGCGGCCGTCGAAAGCGATGTGGTGCAGGGTCAGCAGCAAGTCGTGTCGCTCGTCGTTGCGGCTGAGCAGTTGCGCGCGCAGCAGCGGGCCGGTTTCCAGTTCAACCGGAGTGGCGTGTTCATTGGCCAGACAATCGTGGAGTGCTTGCTGTTGCTGCGGCTCGCTCTGGTTACGCAGGTCGTGCCAGGTCAGTGGCACGGCGCTGGCCGACAACACCTGTTGCTGCGGGCCATTGACCCCGTCGCGATACACCGTACGCAATACGCTGTGACGGTTGACCAGTGTGTTCAGCCGTAGCGCCAAGGTTTCGACGTTGATCGGACCTTGCAGACTCAGGCGCAACACCAGGTTGTGTCGGGTGTCGTCCGGGTTCAGTTGACGCAAGAACCACAGGCGGCTTTGGGCGAAAGATTGGCGACTTTGGCTGACGTTTGCATGGGTGGTCGAGGCGCTGGGCGCCGGGGCCGACTCGCTCAGGTATACCTGCAAGGCCAGCGCCCATTCGGCCAGGGTTTGTTCACCGAACAGGCTTTGAATATCGAGGTTCCAGCCCAGATCCTTGTGCAGGCGGGCGGCGAAGTCGGCCACGCTGATGGAGTCCAGGCCCAGGCCGATCAAGCTCAGTTCGAAGTCTGCCGCAAGGTACGGATTGACCTCGCGCAAGGTTTGCTCAAGCCATTGGCGGCAAGCAGTCTGCGCGCGTTGCGGCGTGCCCACGAGGTGCTTCAGTTGATTGAGGGCAATGGTTTCACTGTTTGGTGCGGTCTGCCCACCGCTCTGGGCGATGATGCTCAAGGTGCCGGCGGCCAGTTGTTTGCACGCGCCTTGACGGGCGATCTTGCCGCTGGTGGTCATCGGGATGGTGCCGGCTTCCACCAGCACGATCTGATCGATGCCGCAGTCGGCGGCTTCGCGCACGGCGTTTTGCATCGACGCAAACAGCGCCGGGTGATGCGCCGGGTCGACGAACTTGCGTTGCGGCTCGGCGACGATCACCAGTTTCTCGCGGCCCAGCACCGGGTCCATTTGCGAGAACGCAGCGATACGTCCGGTGCGAATGCCCGGCTCGGAATCGGTAATGGCGAATTCGATGTCGTGGGGGTACAGGTTGCGCCCGTTGAGAATCAGCAAGTCCTTGAGCCGCCCGCAGATCACCACCTGACCTTCGTGCATGAAGCCCAGATCGCCGGAACGCAGGTAATGGCCCGGCTCGCCGACAATGCGTGCTTCAAAGGCTTCGCGACTGGCTTCTGGATTTTTCCAATAGGCTTCGGCGTTGCTCGGGCCCCTCAGCCAGACTTCGCCAACGCGGTCGTCGGCGCAGCGCTCGTGACTCTGAGGATCGGCAATGGCAATGTCATGCAAGGCCTGCGGGTAACCGCAGGCGACGAATTCCACGGCGGCGGCATCGGTGGCCGCCAGAGCAACACGACCGGTTTCCAGCACTGCTTTATCCAAGCGAAGCACCACCGGCAGCGCGTCGGCTGGCGTGGCGCTGACGCACAGCGTGGCTTCGGCCTGGCCATAACCGGGGCTGATGGCCAAAGGGTTAAGGCCGCAAGCGGCAAAGCGCTGGGCAAAGGCTTCAAGGGTGCCGGGGTGGATCGGCTCGGCGCCGTTGATTGCGTGTTGCCAGGCGCTCAAGTCGAGCTGGGCAATCAGGTTGTCGCTGACTACCCGATTGCATAGGGCATAGGCGAAATTGGGGGCAAAACTGGCGGTGGCGCGGTAGCGGCTCAGCGCCTGAAGCCAGGTCGAGGGCGCATTGACAAATGTCTGCGACGCCATCAGGTAGCAAGGCATGCCGCTATAGAGCGGGGCCAGCATGCCACCGATCAAACCCATGTCGTGGTACAGCGGCAACCAATTAACCATGCCGCCATGCTCATCGAAACCATAGGCCTGGCGCATCAGTTCGACGTTGGCGATCAGGTTGCGCTGACGCACTTCAACGCCTTTGGGTGTACCGGTGGAGCCCGAGGTGTATTGCAGAAAAGCCACGGTTGCACCGTCGACATCCGGGCGTTTCCATTCACTGGCCGGCGGCAGGCCGAGGTCCTGGACGGTCGACACGTCGACCTTGCCTTCCACCAGCTCCAGCAAACCCTGGCAATGATCCGCTGGTGCCAGAATCAGGCCCGGCTGTGCATCCACCACCACGTTACGCACGCGATCGAGGTGGCGCGGTTTGCGCGACGGTGGCGGGAACAACGGCACGGCGATCATTCCGGCATATAAACAGGCGCAAAATGCACGGGCATAGTCGAGACTGCTGGGCAGCATCAACAACACCCGATCTCCCGGCGCGTAGCGCGATTGCAGCGCGGCAGCCAGGGAGCGGGATTGTTCGTGCAACTGGGCAAAGGTCAGGGTTTCGCCGATCTCGACGCCGTCCGGCAAGAAGTGCAGGGCAGCACGCTGCGGGAAGTGCTGGGCATTGGCCTCCAGTACTTCGATCCAGTGATTGAATGAGAACATGATGGTATTCACGCCATGGCAACGATGACTTTGCGGTCACCGGTGTAAGGATTGCGGCCGTGTGCGACCAGTCGATTGTCGAGCATCAGGATGTCGCCGGGTTGCCAGGGAAAGCTGATGGCGGTCTGGCGATAGACCTCGCGCACGGTGTCGAGTACCTCATCGGGAATCGCCGAGCCGTCACCGAAGTAAACATGGCGGGGCAGGTTCTCTTCACCCACCGCGGCGAGCAGGCTGGCGCGCACGCCCGGCTCGATGGCCGAGACATGAAACAAGTGCGCCTGATTGAACCAGACCCACTCACCGGTATCAGGGTGCTGCAGCACGGCGGCGCAACGCTGGCGTGTGCGCAGGTCGCCGTCGGCTTTCCATTCCCACTCGATGTCGTTGTCCCGGCAGTAGCGTTCAACCTGGGCGCGGTCCTCGGTGTTGAACACTTTCTGCCACGGCAGATCCAGCGCGCCGCTGTAGTTACGTACATAGAGCAGCTCGCGACTGGCGAACAGTTCGCGGATCTCGGCGGGCATGCGCTGGTAGATCAGGCGGCTGTCGGCAATCGGTGTTTCGCCACCGGTCTCACTGGCCTTGATGCAGTGGAACCAGATGCGCGAAGGCCACGGTCGGGTGTAGGCCTGCTCGTTGTGCAAGGGAATGAATTGATGGGCCGGGTATTCGGTGGAGCTATACACCCCGGCAAAGACTTTGCTGCGTGGCGTGGAACCGAATTCGTAACTGGCCAGCGGTGCGCCGAAACTGGCGGCGAAGCGCTTGAAGTCGATAGGTGTGGCGACAGTGAATCCTCGAAACAGCACGCCACCAATGGTGGTCAGCGCGTGGGGCAACGTGTCGCGAACTGACGGGTCGAGATTATGAATCGACTGTCCCGGCGTCGCCTGCACCAACACGGGTAACGACTGCTCGTTGCCATCCGCTGGAGCAATGGAGAAAGACTCGGAACGCCCGCTCAGGTGTTCGATTGAGGTCATCCTTTGTACTTCCTTTTTTATCTTTATTCGGCCAGTCGGGCGGCTTGGGCAGACCTTGGAAACAGGGCAGAGGCCGCCGTTGCAGAGTTCGACTGAAATGTATTCGCTCTGATACACGGCGGCATATTAGGTGTTAATGAGATAGATTATCAATACTATTCCTTTAAGTTTTTTTTTGGATTAGACTCCGCCCCGCTGGCCCGAATGAGCATTTGGCCGGCCGAAAAAACAAAAAATATCTGTCGCATGGGAGCGGGGCGTGAATTTCAAAAAGAACACAATTGCGTTGGCTGTGGGGTCGGCGGTCTGCCTGGCTAACAGCGCATGGGCGGCCGAGCAGTCGAACACAATGGAGATCGCTCCGATCACGGTGACGGGTGAAAAAATCAACCGCTCCCTGGAGAAAACCCAGTCCAGCGTCGTGGTTGTCACCGAGCAGCAACTACGCGAGAAGGCCGACCAAAGCCTGGTCGACGTGTTTGCCCGTACGCCGGGTGTGTACAGCCAGGCCGGTAACGAAAACTGGGGTATTCGCGGTGTGCCGGTGTCCGGTTTCGACGACCAGGGCCCGGCCACCCTCAACGGTGCGGTATCGGTTTATGTCGACGGTGCCGTGCAGCCGAACCGTGCACTGACCCTCAGCCCGATGCCGCTGTGGGATGCGGAACAGGTCGAAATTTTCCTCGGCCCGCAGTCCACCACTCAGGGCCGTAACTCCCTGGCCGGCGCGGTGGTCATCCAGACCAAAAAACCAACCTTCCAACCGAGCTTCTCGGCGCAGACCAATGTGGGGAACTATGGTGAGAAGGGCGCGGCGGTAGCCGGCGGTGGTTCGATCGTCGACGACAAGATTGCCGGGCGTATCGCCGTGGATTATCAGGACGGCGACGGTTACATCGATAACGTCACGCTCAATGAGGACGCCAATCCGCATCGCACCAGCAATACCCGCGGCAAATTGCTGATCCTGCCCAATGACGACACAGACGTTTTGCTGACCTACGCCCATAGCGAGCACCGTCAGGGCGACCGCTCGACGATGCGTCTCAACGGCAAGCCGAGTTATTACGACATATCGTCCAATACCGAGGCCTTCGACAACCTCAAGCAGGATACCCTCAGCGCCAAGATCGATTATCGCCTGAACGATGCCTGGACGCTGACCAGCCTCACCGCCAATACCCGTACGGACTACAGCGCCCGTCTGGACTTCGACCAGACCGCTGACTCCAATGAAATCGTTCTGCGCAAGCAGGACGGCGACCTGTTCAGTCAGGAGCTGCGCCTGAATTACGCCTCGGACACGGTGAAGAGTTTCGTCGGTGCCTACTATGGTCATAACACCAACAACTTCCACGACCGGTTGTTGTTCGACAACGAACTGTTCGGTACCACCAAGGGTGATACGCGGATTGAGAACGAGGCAGTGTTCGGTGAAGTCAACTGGACGTTCGCACCGCGCTGGACCCTGATCACTGGTCTGCGCTACGACCACGAGACGAACGACACCGACGTCGAGCAGGACGACTTCTCCAGCCCGGGGCAAGTCAGCAAGTCGTTTGACGCGGTACTGCCGAAACTCGGTATCGACTACGAGCTGGCCACGGATCAGTACCTCGGTTTCATGGTGCAAAAAGGCTATCGCGGCGGTGGCGTCAACGTCCGCGCCGGTGGCGGTCACCAAGCCTACGATCCGGAATACACCACCAACTACGAGCTGTCCTACCGCGGTTCGTTCTTCGACAAGAGCCTGCGCACCCGCGCTAATCTGTACTACACCGACTGGAAGGACCAACAGGTCAGTGTGCGGCAGAGCGGTACCCCCTTCGTTCAGATCTACAACGCCGGTCGCAGCGACATCAAGGGCCTGGAAGTCTTCGTCGAAAAAGACCTCACCGAACAGCTGACGCTGACCGCCGGTGGCGCTTACACCGATGGCAAATACAAGGACTTCGTTACCGGCGAAGGCCAGGACATGAGCGGCGAATCGTTCCTCCATTCACCCAAGTACAAGGTGTCGGTGGGCGGTATCTATCGCTGGGACGACCGCCTGACCTTCAACACCGACGTCACCTATCAGGACGGCGCGCCTTCGGAATACCAGTTTGATTCGAACGGCAAGGTCATAAATGAGCTCAAGAGCGACAACTACGTGTTGGTCAACTTCAACACCGAGTACAAAATCACCAAGAACTTCGCAGTGTCCGCTTACGTGAAAAACGCTTTCGACAAGGAATATGTCACCAACAACCGCAGCGACGACATTATCGACGTCGGCGCGCCGCGTACGGTGGGCATGGTTCTGCGTTACGACATGTAACCCCCATGGGCGCGGGGAAGCCGATTCCCCGCGTCCGGCTTCACGGCTGTCGTTCCCTGAAACGTTCGTTTTCAGGCCGCCCTGTTCCTTTCCAAACCCAGCCTCCCTGGAGGAAATCATGAGTGCTTTTTCGAATGTCACGTCGGGTGACGCGCAACAGCTACGCCTGTTGCACACCGGTCTGTCGAGCCCTTACTGCCTTGATCCGACGCCGATGCTGGAGCGCCAGCAACAGCAGGAGTCCAACGCCCGCAGTTACCCTCGGCGCATTCCGCTTGTGCTCGAACGAGCCCATGGCATTTATGTGCAGGACAGTCGCGGACAAGTGTTCGTCGATTGCCTGGCCGGCGCCGGCACCCTGGCGCTGGGCCACAACCATCCAGTGATTATCGAAGCCATAACCCAGGTCATGGCCGCGGGTGTGCCAATGCATACTCTGGATCTCATGACGCCGGTGAAGGATGCATTCGTACAGGAAATCTTCGGCTGCCTGCCGGCTGACTTCGCGCGTAATGCACGCATACAGTTTTGCGGCCCAAGCGGGGCCGACGCAGTCGAAGCAGCGCTGAAGCTGACCCGCACCGCCACCGGACGCCATTCGGTACTGGCCTTTGAAGGGGCTTACCACGGCATGACGCTGGGGACACTTTCCATTAGCGGTAACCTGTCACCAAAAAATGCTCTCGGTGCCCTTATGCCAGGTGTTCAGCGCCTGCCGTTTCCCCATGATTACCGTTGCCCGTTCGGTGTGGCCGGTGATCAGGGTGTGACGTTGAACGTGCGTTACCTCGAACATTTGCTCAACGACCCGGAAAGCGGTGTCACCGCACCGGCAGCAATGATTCTGGAACCGATCCAGGGCGAGGGTGGGGTGATTGCCGCGCCGGACCGCTGGCTTCAGGAGCTTCGTCGATTGACCAAGGCCCACGGAATTCCGTTGATCGTCGACGAGATCCAGTGCGGCATCGCCCGCAGCGGCCGGATGTTCGGTTTCGAGCAGTCCGGCATCACGCCGGATGTCATCACCCTGTCCAAAGCGATCGGTGGCGGTCTGCCGCTGTCGGTCATGGTCTACAACGATTCGCTGGATGTCTGGCAGCCGGGTGCCCACGCCGGCACTTTCCGTGGCAATCAACTGGCAATGGCAGCTGGCACCGCGACCTTGCGCTTCATCCGAGATCAAGGCTTGGTGGCACACGCCGAAACCGCTGGTGCGCATCTGCGTAAGCAGTTACAGATGCTGCAAAGCGAATTCGCCTGGATTGGCGATGTTCGCGGTCGTGGTTTGATGCTCGGCATGGAAATCGTCGACCCGCAAGGCGCCCTCGACGTACAGGGTCACCCGCCGGTAGACGCGGTGCGGGCCAAGGCCTTCCAGCAGGCTTGCCTGAAGCACGGTTTGATCGTCGAACTCGGCGGACGCCACGGTGCGACCGTACGCTTCTTGCCGCCGCTGATCATCACCGAACAGGAAATCGATTTCGTCGCACAAATCCTGTTCCAGGCAGCGAGTTCGATCAATGAGCGCTCCACGCGTTAATGATCTGCCGATGCACAGGGTTTGCCGACATGGAACGGCAAGCCCGTTTTTGTTTTGAACAGGGACTGATAATGCGTAAGGCTTTAGCGACGATAAAACCGACGTGGGTGCTGGCGACCGTATTGGCATTGAACGGCTGTGGAGCACAGGATCAGTCCGCTGAACACAGTACGTCGCCGCCGCAGGTCAAAACGCTCACCGTGCAACCCCGACCGTTTGCCATGACCTCAGACCTGCCTGGTCGAATAGAACCGGTGCGCATCGCCGAGGTGCGCGCACGGATTGCCGGTGTTGTGTTGACCCGACATTTTGAAGAGGGCAGCGACGTCAAGTCTGGCCAACTGCTCTTCAGCATCGACCCTGCGCCGCTCAAGGCTGCATTAATGCGGGTCGAAGGCGCCTTGGCCAAAGCAGAAGCCGATGTCTATCGCGCCAACGCTCATGTGCAACGCTACAAACAACTGGTGGAAATCAACGCCGTCAGTCCGCAGGTATTCGACGACGCGGTCTCTGATCTCAAGAGCGCCAAGGCTAACCGCCTGGCCGCTCAAGCCGATGTGGCGACCGCCCGACTCAACCTCGGTTACTGTCAGGTGCGAGCGCCGATCAGTGGCCGTATCGGCCGCGCCATGGTCAGCGAGGGCGCACTGGTAGGCCAGGACGAAGCCACGCAAATGGCGCGGATTCAGCAACTGGACCCGATTTACGCCGACTTTACGCAGTCCGTCGATCAGATCGTGGCCTTGCAGCAAGCCGTGGCCAGTGGTCGTCTGACGCTCACCGGTGCGGGTGCAGCCAAGGTTACGGTACAGGTCGGCACTCCGGCACAAACTCGACAAGGCAAGTTGATGTTCTCCGATATTTCGGTCGATCGAAGCACCGGGCAAGTCACCTTGCGCGGCGAGTTTCCTAACCCGGACAGCGTACTGCTGCCGGGCATGTATGTGCGGGTCGTAGCGCCGGCGGGGATCGATCCGCAAGCGTTGTTCGTGCCGCAGCAAGCGGTGCAGCGCGGTGTCGACGGCCAGGCCAGGTTGATGCTGGTGGACGCCCAGGGGGTGGTGCGCGAACGGGTGGTCAGCACCGGCGCGATGCTCGGTTCCGACTGGCAGATCACCCAGGGACTAGTGGCCGGCGAGCAAGTGGTGGTCGAGCGCGCCGACAAGCTCAGTGTCGGCACCAGGGTCAACATAATCACCTTGGCCGAACAGCAGGCCCATAACTGAGGGCGTGACGCTTTTACCCACGGTTGTTAGCCAGGATCTTACCGATGCCCGATTTTTTCATTAACCGTCCGAATTTCGCCTGGGTCATCGCGTTGTTCATCGCGCTGGCAGGAGCGCTGACCCTGGGCACCTTGCCGGTCAGCCAATACCCGGACGTGGCACCGCCGCAAATCAGTGTCAGTGCCAGCTACCCCGGTGCCTCGGCGCAGATCATCAATCAGAACATCACCAGTCTGATCGAGGAGGAACTCAACGGCCTCAAGGATTTGCTGTATTACGAATCCAACAGTGCCAACGGCAGTGCAGAAACCACCATCACCTTCAAGCCGGGCATCGATCCCGACATGGCGCAGGTCGACGTCCAGAACCGCTTGCAACGGGTAGTCGGGCGCTTGCCCCAAGCGGTGATCGAGCAAGGCCTGAAAGTGGAGCAGGTACGTGCCAATTTTCTGATGATCTATGCCTTGTCCTACACCGATGGGCAGCAGGATTCGATCGGGTTGGCAGACTACGCCGCGCGGGGCATCAATAACGAGATTCGCCGCGTGGCCGGGGTAGGGCGGGTGCAGATGTACACCGCCGAACGGGCCATGCGCATTTGGGTCGATCCTGCCCGGCTTGTGAGTTACAACCTGTCGATGGCCGATGTCAGTAAAGCCATCGCCGGGCAGAACGTGCAAGTACCCGCCGGCAGCATGGGCGAACGTCCGGGGCCTGCCGAGCAGCACATTACCGCCACCGTCATGGTGCAGGGTCAGCTCGAATCCGTGGAGGCGTTCGGCAACATTGTGCTGCGGGCCAATGACGACGGCTCCAGTGTCAGGATTCACGATGTGGCCCGAGTCGAACTGGGTCGTCAGGACTACCGCTTCGACGCTCGCCTGAACGGCAAACCTGCGGCGGCCATGTCGGTGCAGTTGGCACCCGGTGCCAACGCGCTGCAAACGGCGGCGGCGATCAAGGCCCGGCTGGATCAACTGTCGAGCACGCTGCCAGCGAACATGACGCTGAGCGTGCCTTATGACACCTCATACTTTGTCGACGTGGCGATCAAGCAAGTCATCTACACCTTGATCGAAGCCATGGTGCTGGTGTTCCTGGTGATGCTGCTGTTTTTGCAGAACCTGCGTTACACGCTGATTCCGGCCATCGTGGTGCCGGTCTGCCTGTTGGGCACCCTCGCGGTAATGGCGCCGCTAGGGTTTTCGATCAACATGATGACCCTGTTCGGCATGGTGCTGGCCATTGGCATTCTGGTGGACGACGCCATTGTCGTGGTAGAGAACGTCGAGCGCTTGATCACGCAGGAGCGCCTGTCGCCCAAAGACGCGACCCGCAAAGCGATGCAGCAGATCAGCGGGGCGATTGTTGGCATCACCCTGGTGCTGGCGGCGGTATTCCTGCCGTTGGCGCTCATGGGCGGTTCGGTGGGGGTGATCTACCAGCAGTTTTCCATGGCGCTGTCGGTGTCGATTCTATTCTCCGGGTTCCTGGCGTTGACCCTGACGCCGGCCCTGTGTGCCACCTTGCTAAAACCCTTCGACCCGGCGAAAGAGCTACGACCCAACCGCTGGGCGAACGGCTTCAATCGACGCTTCGATGCCTTGGCCCGGCGCTACGAGCGGTTCAGTTCGAGCTGGGTCCGTCGCAGCACTCGCAGCATGGGCATTTACCTCATAATGTTGCTGGTACTCGCTTTTGCCTATCACCGATTGCCATCCTCATTCATGCCGTCCGAGGATCAGGGCTACATCATCACGGATATCCAGCTACCACCTGCGGCTTCGGCTTCGCGCACGGATGTGACGGTGCAAACGTGGGAGCACTATGCCTTGGCGCAACCCGCCACGGATCAGGTGCTGGCAATCATGGGGTTCAGTTTTTCCGGGGTCGGCGCTAACGCGGCGTTGTCGTTTACCAGCCTCAAGGACTGGTCGGTTCGCGGCGATGGCCAGGCCAGCGACGCGGTGGCCCGACGCGCGAATGAGGCTTTTGAGAACGCCGCTGACGGCACGCTGTTCAGCGTGGTGCCGCCGCCGGTGGACGGCCTCGGCACCTCGAACGGTTTCGAGTTACGGTTGCAGGATCTGGCAGGGCAGGGGCACGAAGCGCTGTTGAAGGCCCGAACCCAATTGCTGGAGGCGGCCAAGGCGTCGCCGGTGATCGATTACCTGATGGAGGATGGCCTGGCGGATGCGCCGCAGATCAACGTCAGCATCGACCGCGAAAAAGCCGAAGCCCTCGGTGTGAGTTTTGATGTGATCAGTTCAGCGTTGTCCTCGGCGCTGGGCTCGGAACAAATCAATGAGTTTGCCAATCAGGGGCGGATGCAGCGGGTGATCGTTCAGGCGGACAGCATCAGTCGCCAGACGCCTGAAGCGCTGTTGCGCCTGCAAGTGCCCAATCGACAGAACCGATTGGTGCCACTGGAAGCGTTCAGCCGTTTTGAGTGGCAGGTCGGGCCACTGCAGATCGCGCGCTACAACGGCTCAGCGTCGCTGCGTTTTTCCGGTGATGCCGCACCGGGTTACAGCACCGGTCAAGCCATGGAAGAACTGCAGAAAATCGCCCGTCAGTTACCGGCCGGTTTTAGCCTTGAATGGGCCGGGCTGTCACTTCAGGAACAACAGGCCAGCGATCAGGTGCCGCTGCTGGTGGCGTTATCGTTGATTGTGGTGCTGCTGGTGCTGGTGGCGCTGTATGAAAGCTGGACGATTCCCTTTGCCGTGCTGTTGATCGTGCCTGTCGGCATGCTCGGTTCGGTAGCCGCGGTGACGATCATGGGCCTGCCCAATGATGTCTATTTCAAGGTGGGGCTGATCACGATCATTGGACTGGCGGCGAAGAATGCAATCCTCATCGTCGAGTTTGCCAAGACACTTCACGTTCAGGGCGCGAGCCTTGCGCAAGCGGCGGCTCAGGCCGCGCGTCTGCGTTTTCGTCCGATCGTCATGACGTCCCTGGCCTTCATTCTCGGCGTGGTGCCTCTGGCTATTGCAACTGGTGCGGGAGCTGCCAGCCAGCGAGCGATCGGCACAGGCGTGATCGGCGGTATGCTGGCGGCGACAGTGCTCGGGGTCTTGTGGGTACCGGTGTTCTTTGTCTGGGTTTTGTCCGCGGCAAATCGGTTGCGTAGTCGCCGTGTCAGCCTCACCGAGCCCGTGGCAGACGATGGAACGCGGTAATGTGGATTCAGCTCCCACGTTACATTTTGCCGTGCAGGTTTCATCATGCAATCGCACACACCAATGCGCAGCTTGAGTGAGGATTTCTTCGTCCATTTCGCAAGGGTTGGGGGGGATTCATTGACAGCTACCTGTATGGCCGGACAAGCCACTCTACGAGAGAGATTGGTAAAAAAATGTCAAAAAAAAACAAAACAAAACAGTCTTGCGTCCAAGTCTGGAGACTTGGACTCAGCGAATCTTTGCAAACCGTACATTTCTGAAAAGGAGTATTCGCATGTACAACCACTCAGCATCGGCACCCCCCGTTACGCAATTGCAATTCCAGGCAGCGGCAACTCAACGAGCATCCGAGTCAGATCGCGGCACTAATAAACATATCCGTGAGTTGCTGCGTTACTACGGGCTGCGCACCAGCTTGATCCGCTTGAAAGTTATCGATGCCTTGCTGATCGCCGCCAGAGATGGACGTTCCATCAATGCGCGCGACGTGCATGCCTACCTGGAATCATTTGCTGCCGAGTTGTCGTTCATTTGTGTGCGTGAAGTGCTCAAACGCCTATGTGATGAAGGTGTAATCCTTTTTCAACCAGACAAGAGATACATCTTTACCACCGAAGCCTGCGCAATACTGGAACAGCACTCCGGTCGTTGAAGGCCTAAGGTGCCTCATCACTGGCCGTTTTTGGCTGTGGATTCAACCGGTCGATGCAACAGATTGGCTAAACCTTCAGTTCTTTCGTGTTCCGCGTATAACCAAGGAAAGCTACGGGTCAAGGTATGGGCTGGTGGATTTTCACCAAACCCCAGAAACGACAAAGCCCTGAAAAATCAGGGCTTTGTCGTATAAAGATGGCGGAGGCGATGGGATTCGAACACCTCTGCCATAAAGAATAAAAACCCTTTAAAATCAATTGCGTAGCGCTCGTAAAAGCAAGGTGTGACCACAATTGTGCCCACATCTGTGGGCCGAGAACAGACAAATATTACCCCCCGATTGGCCTAATCATCAAGCACCAGTTCGACGGAACAGATGACAGCCAGCGGCGCGCCAACGAATGACTGCGACCTTTTGCTTACGGCTATTTTTCGGCTAGCTAGGTGCCTGGAAGTTCTCCCCTCCGAATGCCCAGGTGCGTATTTGCATCGCACTTGACCAGTCAATTGCCATCCATGCTGACCAACCGTTTGCATTGGACTTGACCAGCACACACCGTAGTGACGATCGGCAGAGAACGGCCAGAAGCAGTCTTTGGATGCCGGTCCTTTTTAAAACGCAAAGCGGGGGCTCTTTGGGTTTCCGACCTCTGGCTCAAGTCAAATAAATGATTGGTGCTACGAGAAAAAGGTTTTAAACAGCAACTACCGTGGTGCTCAGACTAGTTGATTAGGTCGCCGGAATATTCGAATCAGAATATATTCGTGACGGAATTTAGACGAGTTTAGCAATCTCTTAAGAGCGAGAGTGGATACTCGTCGCAACTGACAGTTATTATTTCATAGGCGGATGGACATAATCGAATAAAAATCAAGGCAACTTGAACGAAAGAAATATTTGTTATCGTCTCGCTGGGTACCTCGAACACACCAAGCGGCGGAAGTTTTACGAAAGTCTAAGACTGATTGGGATAGATTAGATTTGGCCAAGCATACCACAACAACTACTTGAAGAACTGTCATCGTCACATGAAAAGACATCCTGATCAACAACACCAAAGGGGTGGGTAAGCGGTATCGATGGAATATCCATCATAGAAAACGACTCTTGAGACGACGTGATCATGACATCTCCACCTTTGGCTATGAAATCGATATGGGTTCTACAATCATAATCCAACAAGCCACTCTGATTATGTTGACCTAAGCCAAGATGAAAGCCTACAACACGCTCGTTGATATGCGAATTATATTTGGTAGGTGTCGTTACTCCCGGATTTGTTCCGAAGCCTAACTCTCCAACTTTATTGGCTAGGGGATTATCGGAAAACGCGCCTTCAACAAACGACAGAATAATTTTATTTTTACAGTTGATATCGATTACTTTGCCTTCGGCAATTTTTAGTCTGACTGGGCAACGCTCTAGAGTTACGTCAAAATCAATCAATTGGTTTGCATGCAACGCGAAATCCGCAATGAAAATACCCTCAATCGAATCAGGAAAAGTAGCTATCTCCCCACCAGGAAAAATCATATCACCGCCTTTGCTTGCGGCCCCTCTACTGCTTATCCATCTATATCGAGAACTATCTAAGACCACCTTCATATGCGTCCCAGCAGGTGATCGCAGTTCTATTTCCCCCGCAGCGACTAGTTTTTTTAAAAGCCACGAATTTCTGTAGGAAAGCTCTTTAGGAAACGTCTGAATAGCATATCTAAAGAGGTCGGGCGTTGCACTCATCATACGCACGCAGATCGTAGATTCTAGACCTAGCGTACCCAAAACACGATAAATGCCCGCCGAGTGGGATAGTGTATGTAGCTCTAGCGTTATTAAAAACAACCGTCTAAGCCCATCCCCAACAAAATCAGATAGACCTTTCAGAAGGCGCGCTTCGAAATGCTCATCGCGCAATGGACGCATTGGAATCTCAGTGCATGAAACGCCGCGAGAAGCACAAGCAACAGAAACGAATGCGCAAATTTCACGACAATTAACTTCATACAAGATAACAACCAAATCATCGCTACGAATATTTAGATGGTTATCTAGGAAGCAACCAACTTTTTCCAAGATAAAATTATCCATAACGCGTTGATCCAGTATGAAAATTGACCCGTGCCCGAGTTGAAACTACATGGTTTTATAAGCCACATACCAAAGAGCTTGATCGCTAAGGTCAATTTCCTGACCAAGCTCAAACTCTTTCCCCTCAAGCTCATCCAGCTTCTTTTTTATCTCATCAATTTTCTCTTTCGTGAGAGTTACCTTTTTAGCTTTGTCATCTCCAGCGCCAGGAGGAATATCATCTGTGCCCATTTAATAATCTCCAATATTTTCAGAAAGATTTATATGAAAGGTAGCTGAATAAAGACAACTACTAGCACCGTGCCATTTTTATGCTAGTAAACGTTCACCATTTTGTCAAACCCAACTTCTCAATTTTTTACAACACGTCTCGTAGAGCTTTCCAAAGTTCTGTCGTTTGTCTGGAAAGATTGTTGGCTGAACTGAAGCTGGAGTCCATTTTCGCGATTCCGTCGTACGCCAAGTCAAGTCTAGAGTCACACATACAGCCAGACGCAGAATCGAATTTTAAGCACCCTTCGTAATATAGAACTATGTTTACGAGTGCGTGATAAGCTAGCAGCGCCCTACTTGCAGGTCTCATTCGGCCAGCGAGTGCAGAATATACAACTTCTCTGTCATCTACGGTTTCAAATCGTGAAGTCCAACTCAAAATATTAAAAAATTGATGACTAGCTTCGTGCACGAGAAGTTCACCAGTGAGGTACGGATTGCAATCAACTGTGAGGGCAGCAACACCAAGATGTCGAGCGGAGCTAACGCTCATAATTCTATGACCAGACGTATCATAAAGTATTCCAATATGTGATAGAGCTATGCTAACCGCCGGCACAAAGGAGCTAGCGCTCTCGCCCAGTACTTTTGCTGAGCTATTAAGTTTATTTATAGAGCACTGACTGCCTCCGTCTGAGGAAACTACGAAATCGCTGGACTTCGACATTTCAAGAATGTCTTCGGGCAGGAATTTTTCTGGAGTAATTATCGCCTTGACCCCGCCTAACATAATTGTCGGCGCTTTAAAAGCGAGTCCATCTTTTAAAATATCCTGCTCGCCAGAGGATTTAGCCCCAATTGAAAAGCGGCTTATAGCGCCAGAAAAACGAAAAAAAACCAAAACATTTTCTTCATTGGTCGCTGTCGAGCACCCCGAAATCACTTCGAAAAAAGTGTACTCATCACAAATGAGATTTATTTTTTTTTCGAGGGTGATACTCCACTCGGCTTTGGCCCCAAGAAGGGTAGCCAATATTGCAAAATTTAGTAGAACTTCACTCGGCAGCGCTGCACCTTTCCCTAGGTTAAACTCTAGGCAAGTTAAAACGGGGTGAGCGACACTGAAAAGATCGCGAACCAAACATTCGTCAATCATTCGACAGATCGCCTGTTGCCCCCCCTGAGCGATTTGTAAAGCCCTTAGTTTTGAGAGCGCTCGCCGCCACCTTGCCCGCAAGACGAGTTTTGCCATTTTTGCGGCCTGAGGATGTGATAAATCTGCCAGGACGCACACTAAACTATCCATGGTAAAAGCTCCCAGATGCTACTGTTAACTGTAGCAGCCATTGAACGATAGGATCGAATATGACTAAAAATTTCTGGTTTGATGGAGGTGATGCCGTTGTGCATGCATTTCTACGAGATTGTGATTCGCTCCGGCGCTCCGTCAATCTTTCAACGATGGGAAATACGGTTATCGATTGTTGCGGAGATAAAAAACTTGATGTTGTAGATGTAGGAGGAGGTCATGGCCGTCAGGCTGTTTGGTTTGCACGCAACGGCCATAACGTGGTGATAGTCGAACCGGATGCACGCATGATTGAAAGTGCGCAGCAGGCAATCTCCAGAGAGCCCTCTTCAGTGAGTAGACGTATAACTTTAATTGAGGCAAAAGGGGAGGATGCGTTTAAATCAGTCCAAAGAAAATTTGATGCAGTCCTTTGCCATAGCGTTATTTCTTATTTAGAGGAGCCAAGCTCACTTTTCGAAAATCTTGCAGATCTTTGTAAAACCGATGGAATTGTATCGATCGTAACACCCAACCCGCAGTCCGCAGCGATGAGATGCGCTTTGAATCGTAGATGGGAAGATGCTATAGCGGCCATATCCACTTGTTCTGACCGTTCACCTCACTACGTCATGGACAAGGAGTGGCCAGTCGAAGTTCTTATCAGTAATTTGGCTCGACACAGGCTAAGCGTTTCTGAACGAAGGGGTGTCGGCATATTCATTGACGGCTTAGATAGCGAACTTACCGAAGATGAGTTTAAGTTTGCATGCGAAGCAGAAATCCTTGGCAGTATTACGGATCCGTATCGCTTGATTGCAAGATGTTACCAGCTTATTTGTAGGGCTTCTGACGAATGAAAATTATCATTTATATAAACTTCCGAAGAGAGGAAATACTAAATTAAGCCTTCCTGGGAATTTAACGTTGACTGCCTGCCACGACTGGCAGTTATGGGTTGATTTCGGTCAGTCGTGACAGACAGGAATCGGCCAAAAGTGGACGGTGGACACGGTGATGGCAAGTGGGTAGTGTCACGGATTCTGCTTGCGGCTCTAGCGGGCAGCAGGGCTCACCTTCATCCATGTCGCGTTTTTCCCCTCTAAGCTAGATAAGGACTTACAGGGCGACAAGGAGCGTTGTACGACACGTCATCGCGACATAGCATGTCGTATCATTCGTAGTTAAATTTCTCCAGGAGCAGTAGCGATGCCTACCACTATCCCTGATTCTTCATGGTATAGAAGAAGAAGCTCTGAGGAAAATGCTCCTTTTTCGTGCCCTTACGCAAACGTACATAAATGCCCAAGATACTACGCAAGCATAAATATGCTTGGCGAAGCTAAAATGATCACATCTATAAGCGATGATAAAAAAGAAGCTTTAGATGCTTTTTGGGCTGGCTCTGGATTGCTACCAGTTATTGCCGAAGACGACACTGGTATAAGTGGTTGTGAAGGAAATTGGAGTTCATTTTCAAATTTTTGCCCTGAGGTTTCTTTTACTTATATTCATTATTATGCAAGCTATTTGGCGAAATATGTAGATGAAATTGATAGCGACTGCGGACGTAGGGTTGCTGAAAGGGAAAAGATCCTCAACGATTGGCGATATCAGTGGGGGTTTGTATCAGCCTGTCACTTTCTGGATTGCAGTATTTATAATCAAGTCCATAATTTTAATTCAAAAGGCATTGGTAAATTTGATAAGCTTGCTCATTCCAATATCGTAATCCTGATAGGGAGGATGGAGCAGTGTTTAGAAAATAGCGATCCTTCAGGTGTTTTGCATGCCGCGGCAAATATATTAGAAACAACAGCAAAAGATATTATCAGAAGCGATAGCATAGAAAACCAAACACTGGGCGGGTTTATTGAAAAATACAAAAAAGAATCAAACCTACCAAGCGAGTTAAAAAATGTAGTTGAGCAAATATACAAGCTTAGGAACATCATGCCCTTATCAGGTCATGGGAGCACAGGAACGCCAAATATGACTATGCACGATGCAATTGTAATTTCAGCGGCAACAAAATTTATTGTTGAAGTTGAATATCGTGCTAAAAAAATCTAACAAATGGTTCAAGACGTTCGCTCCGCTCACTAGGGGCCGGCTTTAGGCGGCCCCTTAATCAAACTATTAGAGAATAGAGTAGTCACGCCATGAAAGAATACGAAAAAATCGGCAAGATCGTAATAATCCTATCTGTAGCTGCATCGGCAATTTCTTTTCTTCTTTCAACCGGCTACTATCCCCAGGCTGGATTTTTATACAGCTTGCAAAATTCAATGCACTTGATTGATTTATCAATAGTCGATGGTGCAATTAGAGGTGATGAATGTAAAGTCTATGAGGAAGATTGCCTAAGAATCATCATACTGACAAAATATGTTATGGTTTTTCTTTTAGCGTTGCTAACTTATGGGGTCTTAATATACAAAGGCCTAGTGAAGAACCCGCTTTCATACATCTCTCAAGTACGACGCCCTGAGTAATCTAAAACAAGACTATTAAATCGCTAATTTCATTCGCTGGGACGGTGTGCCGCCGCCCATTAGATTAATCGTTAGGCGGTCATGAGTATTGGAGATATATGAAGGCCTTGTTTATTGGTGCGGGAGCTACTTACGATTGTGGTATGCCTCTGGTATGGGAGTTAACAGCAGAGGTAAGACGGTGGCTAACGCCAAAAAAGCTTACTTTATTCAATGAGGGTTGGAAGCATCAAGGTGGCGGATGGAGTGATGACGTTGTTTGCTCTCTTATAAGTCTCTTAGAAAACAAAAGTCTACATTACGAAAATATTATTGGGGCGATTGAGGTTGAATGCTCAAGAGAACGTGATAATGAGAAAAGACAAGAGTACTATGCAGTGCTTGGCTTTCTTCTTCAAGCAGTATACGGACTACTGCTTGAAAGGCAGGTCGTAAATGCTCGTTATGCTTTGAGTGCATTGGACGACTTTACCAGCTTAAAAAAAATGGCGGAAGAAAATAAGCCGCTTTGGGTGTTCTCTCTAAATCACGACTGCATAATTGAAATGCTGGCAACAAAGACTGATATACCGCTGAAGTCTGGATTTAATGAGAACATTTTTTTAACAATGAAAACGGTTGATGGTTCGCCTCAGAAGATAGCTTTTGAACGTTTGAGTCGTACCTCCATTGATAGCAATAGTTATGATTTTTTTAGGCCAGGTGAGTTTGGAATAAATCTCGTAAAGCTCCATGGCTCCCTAGATATATTTGGTCAGGGTGATGAACTTAGTTATTTAAAAATTAAGCCGCTCGGCAATGACCCAGGATCATATGCTACCCAACTTAAATTGATTAATAAGATAAACCAGGATATTTCATTGCGTGATCGTGTCGTATGTACGAATGAAAATGTCTATGAAGATGAGAGTGGGGAAATACAGTTTTTGCGTAAAAGTCTCCTGTCAGGAGCGCATAAATTCACAAAAAAATTAAGCCAGATTGCACCCTCGGAGTTTTTATCTCTTTTTAAAGGTAACTTAAACTACGCAGATGAGCTGATTTGCATCGGATATAGTTTCGGAGACAAACATGTCGATGAGCAGATAATTGAATGGATGTCTTTTTTAAAGTCGCGAAAGCTTACCATTGTAAATCCAGGCATAAATGAATGCCCTGACAAAATGAAGCATTTATCAAGTCAAGTTTGTTGTGAAGGGCTCGGCGCAGCCGATTACTTTATCCAGCTCAAGAGTGGGAAAAGTACAGATTTACAAAATGCGTTGCGAAAAATTAGGGTGGAAGCGCGAGAAAGAATTAGACATGAGTTAATGAGCAGAGCCTAAGAATGATTGTATGCGTTCGCTTCGCTCAGAGGGTGTAGTGACAACGATAGGGACGATCTAAAGTGTACGGTGGACACGGTGGTGGCAAATGAGTAGTGTCACAGACGCTGCTATAAAACCTAGAGGGCAGCAGTGTTTGTCGTCATCCATATTGCATTTCTCCAAGGACGTCGCAGTTACGCGAAATGCGGCATGGTATGCCATCTGATAATAGTTATGTAACAATAAGCTGAGTTAATCGAATGAGCGTGTACGCAAAACTTATTAAGTTTCGGAAAAAAATAAGACTAAACCAGCGGAAAGTTATTGATACGGTAGTCAAAGATCACTCTGCTCATATATGTATATTC